>DAHVVW010000222.1 GCA_027357125.1 Clostridiales bacterium | reverse complement strand
TGGCATCCCAGCCGTAGTCGGGGTGGATGGAGCAACAAAGATAATTCATGACGGGCAACACATCCGGGTCAACGGTAATCTGGGGTATGTCGAGATTATATAAGTAGAACACGAAGTAAAACAGGAACGAACAAACAGGTAAAAGTAGTTGGCGTATTCTGTTAATAAGTGGTATAATAAATCCAAGCAAAGAATAAAATAGACTGAAGTGCGGGAACACTTCAGTCTAGTACAACTGCCGCAGTTAGGCGGCCAAAATGGGTTAAGAAAAAGTAGCTTTCTTTAAGGGTGGGCTACTTTTTCATTTCCTTAAGTATCACAGCAACCAATGTCGCGAAAGCGATCATAAGATACAGTGTTTGAAAAGTACTCATAGGCTTCACCCCCTGGTTTACTTCTCTGAGGAAGCAATTCAGAAGGTTAACCTAATATCCGGCAGCAACGAATTTCTGCAAAAAATGCCTGGCGATGTGCAATTGCGCCAGGTGAATAAGGGTCAGGCCGTTTTTACAGTCAAAGATGGGACTGTGTCCGTGGTATATAACCTGAGCAGCGGGAATCTGTATGAATACAAATACACCTATGATAGTTTTCCCGGACTCCAGGGCTGGTCGTTTTCACCGGATTCTAAACATTGCGTGGTGCACAGTGGAGACAGCTATCTTGTAACAGACGAACGGGGACAGCAAGAAAGAATTCGTACTGCTGATAACAATATGTCTTCGATCGATGGCGGCTGGATCGATAATAATACATTTGTCACGGTGTTTATACGTGATAACCACAATTTTAAGGCCGGTAATTTCCATATCTGTGCGTACGATTTGAGCACCAAGCAGAGATTGATTTTGTACGAGCAATAACGGGGTAGTAAGGAAAGTGAGAAAGAATGAGTAAACGTGAGGTCGCAAGCTTAGCTTGCAAGGTTTTGGGTATCTACATGATTATGCAAGGGCTTAACGTACTAGGGAATGTCATTGCCGTTCACGCCACCACGCCCGGTCAATTTGCCGCACAGAATCCTATGACTCTTGTTTTTCCATTTCTATTCCTCATTGTCTTTGGCATTTTATTATGGCTTCTCTCGGATAAGCTGTCAGGAATAATGGTTAAAGGAGAAAGCCCGTTATCCGGGGATTCAGGAATAAAAGCCGGATAATAGATAGGAGGGGTTGAAAGGTGAAAGTTGCGATTTTCGGCGGAACCGGTTTTATTGGGAAAAATCTCGTAGAGGAACTTCTGGGGTACGGATATCAGGTTAGCATTGTAACGCGCAGCCTTGACAAGGCCGAGGAATTTTTAGCTAAAAACGCACAGGGTAAAGAAACGAAAGCAGTGAAATGGGACCCGTCGTTACCGCTCTCCTCGGTTTCAGAGCTAAAAGATACTGAAGTAATCGTCAACCTGGCGGGGGAGTCAATTGGCAGCCGCCGCTGGACTGATTCGGTGAAACAAGAGATATTAGACAGCAGGGTGAGGATAACGCAAGCGATTGTTTCCGCTATCAACGATGGTTATATCCAGCCGCACGTGTTCATTAATGCGTCTGCAGTCGGGTATTACGGGCCTTCTGGGGATACAGCGATAAATGAAAGTGCAGCGGTTGGCGGGGACTTCTTGGCCCAGGTTTGTCAAGCCTGGGAAAATGAAGCGAATCAGGTTAAAAACTCAGGTACCAGAGTGGCAACATTAAGAACTGGTTTGGTCTTGGGAACGGAAGGAGCGTTAAATAAAATGCTGCTGCCGTTTAAGCTTTACCTAGGCGGGCCGCTGGGTTCGGGAAAACAATGGCTTTCCTGGATCCATATCAAGGATTTGACGCACCTGATTAAGTACATCATTGAAGACCGGGAATTAAGCGGTCCGGTTAATGGGACGGCACCGGTACCGGTTACAATGAAGACTTTTTGCAGTAGTTTAGGGGAAGTTTTGGAGCGCCCGTCTTGGCTGCCGGTGCCGGAATTGGCGTTAAAAGCGGTGCTGGGGCAAATGTCGGAAATGCTCTTGCATGGGCAGCGCGCAATTCCGCAAAAGGCCCTGAGTGCAGGCTTTGAATATCTGTTTCCTGACCTAAAGCTGGCCTTGGAGGATGTCTTGATAAGAGCATGAAATTAAAGTTGGAAGACAAAGGCGAAGGTAATTTTAGGGGGCAATTGAAAAGGGCTCTTTCGAGCCGCTAGATCATCCTTGCTGTGTCAAATAACAGTTGTCCGTTCTTGATTGCTACCGGTAGATGCGACAGCGCCCGAGCTGCTTAAACCATTATACTCCGGGTGCGGGCATATCTGGACCGGTTACTTGATGACGGTGACCGGCGTCATAAGATGTGTAAAAGTCCCAGTTATGGCTGTGGTAGCCGTTTGGTAGCGGCAACGCCGGTCCCGACACGGCTTTGTAATAGTGCGTATGCCCCTGTTCATACATTACCCAGCTTTCGGAATGGTGTACATGGCTGCCATCCGGAGTAGGAACGGCTGGCCCCGTGATATCAAGACATTGATGAGAATGACCTTGGTCACACGAGGTATGAATAACACTGCCATGATTGTGGCTTAGGTAACCTTGATTGCTCAATTTGACTCCCTCCTCACAGCATCATATGAATCAAGGATATTCTTTGACAGCGATCACGTGCCGGATATTCTTGTTATTTGGGAGAGAGTGCGCCAGTTTTGGGTGCATCCTTGCTTCTTGCTAGACTGAGACCGGGGGTGGAAGCTTGCCGATGAGTTCGAATGAATATTTCTCCCACAAACCGAAGAAACGGTCACACATACGCATGCTTCTCGGCAAGCTATATTTTACCTGGCGTCGCTATGCTCAATGGTTTTTTGGCACCTCAGTTAAATACGCCAAGACCGTTCAGAAGCCAACACTGCCTTATGAGATTGCCACACACCGGACCCCTCTGTACCGGCAGTTGCGCAATGTGGAGATGTGGCTGCAGGAAAATAAAGTGGTTAATTTAAGCTTGGCGGCAGCGAACTTAAATGGCCTTATCATTAGGCCCGGGGAGACATTCTCTTTCTGGCGGCTTGTGGGAAAACCCACATCGAGGCAAGGATATAAAGAAGGCATGGTTTTGGTTAACGGAAAGTTTTATCCGGGAACAGGCGGAGGACTGTGCCAATTGTCCAACCTTATTTACTGGATGACTTTGCACACTCCTCTGACAGTAACGGAGAGATGGAGACATACGCACGATGTCTTTCCGGATTCCAAGCGCACGCAGCCTTTCGGGAGCGGAGCAACCGTTGTCTATAATTACATAGACCTTCAGCTTCGAAACGATACCACAGACAGTTATCAATTGCTGGTACGGGTGGGAGATAATGACCTAGTTGGAGAATGGAGGTGTGAAAAGCCGAGCGCCTTCAAGTACGAAGTTTATGAAAGCCGGCATTTGATCACGCACGAATGGTGGGGCGGGTATATGCGCCATAATGTGCTGAAGCGCCGGATTTTTGATGCCGATAATATTCAGGTGGCTGACGAATTTATTACTGAAAACCATGCGATCATGATGTACGAACCATTGCTAGAAAGCGGCAAGTAGTGTTAGCCGAATTCCTGTCCCTGAGCGTCTTATTAGTGTAAGAACTGGATTCAAAACCCTAAAGCAGAATCCTTTTTACCGGGATTCAGTACGCCCGGGCTTAACGGGTAAGCATTGGCTGCGAGGACATCCGTTATTTCCCGGAGTTAGTTGAGCCTAATTATTTATTTACCAAGGGATGAAGATTGCGCTCTTTGATGTGAGCGATGTTGCACATCCGCGTGAGCTATTCAAAGAGGTTATCGGAGATAGGGGGACGGATTCCGAGCTCTTGCGCAACCACAAAGCACTCCTGTTTGACAAGGAGAAAGGACTCTTGGCTTTTCCGGTGCTGGTTGCAGAGATTAAGAATAAGAATGTTTCCACGGCGGACCCAGTTCCGTACGGTGAACCGGTTTTTCAGGGGGCATATGTTTATCATTTGGATTTGACGAACGGGTTTCAGCTCAAAGCGAAAATAACCCATATGCCTAATCCAAAGATTCTGGGAAGAAGGTTGTATAATCAGCCTGAGCAGTGGGTGGATAGGATTCTTTATATCGGGGATACCCTATATACTTTGTCAAAGGGCATGATTAAGGCTAACTCCATGACGGATTACAGGGAAACAGGCTCGCTGGTTATTTCTTATCAGGGGTGAAAAAGGCGGACCAAGCCAAGAAGCTTGGTCCACTCATGCTTAAGCAATTTTCTCTCAAAATCCAATC
>DAHVVW010000221.1 GCA_027357125.1 Clostridiales bacterium | reverse complement strand
AAAGGTGATTGTAAAGATCGGTCCGGAGGTGCTGGGTTTTCCCTATTTTGCGATCGCTCATCCGATTAAAGCCGAAGGGAGGGTTTTTGGCGGAATTGCGGTCGGAGTGCCAACTGAACTGATTGAAGTGAGCGACGAATTGCGCAGCCAGGCTGTGGAGTTGGTGTCCTCTTTGCAAGAGATTTCAGCAGCGATGGAACATCTGGTCGGTAAAGTGGAGAGACTAGGGTGTGCGGGAACGGATATTTGGAATTCTGCGGCGAAAGCTGGGGAGGGATCCCAGGAAACGGAAGAAGTGATTCGTTTTATCGACTCTGTAGCTAAAAATACGAAGCTCTTGGGCTTGAATGCATCCATCGAAGCGGCCAGAGCCGGTGAATGGGGGCGGGGTTTTTCGGTGGTAGCTGCCGAAATTCAGAAAATGGCCTTTTCGAGCGCTTCGTCAACGGGGAAAATCCGGGATATTATCAGTGGTATCCGGGCAAATGTCAACGATATTGCCGGTCAAGCGGAAGACTTCAAAGGGGATACACAAGAAGTATTGGCTGCACTTGAAGAGATCGAAGCATCGCTGGAATCCATTGGCAGATTGGCGGAAAGGTTGCACGGTTTGGCAGAGAAACTTTAAATCGTTTTGCTGTGTTTGCGCGATCGGGGACTGTTGGGCGCAGCTCCTGAATGTATGTCAAATGTATGCGGCTAAGCCCCTTGGTCAGGAGGACATGCCGTCGGACAGATGATATAATGATAATTGCCGCAGGTATAGGAGACGATGTTGGAGAGGCATCCTAATATTATGGATTTCTTGTTGAGGAAGGATTTGCATGTTTGTATTCTTGGGAGCCGCTGCGATGGTAGTCTTAGCGGAAATGGGGGATAAGACGCAGCTGTTGGCCATGGCCTTGGCGACGCGCTTCCGGGCGGGAGCCGTTTTGTGGGGAGTATTCATTGCCACCGTTCTTAATCACGCTTTGGCGGTGGCTGTTGGTTCCTACCTGGGATCGTCCATAAACCTTCACTTGGTGCAGACGCTGGCAGCAGCTTCTTTTATTATTTTCGGTCTATGGACGATGAGGGGAGATACTCTGGCCGGGGAGGAGAAACGGAACATGATATTTGGACCGATCATTACGGTCGCCGTTGCCTTTTTTATGGCGGAAATGGGAGACAAGACCCAGCTTGCCACCGTTGCCCTGGCCGCGAAATACTCCTCTCCTTTGGCTACCCTGATGGGTACAACGGTTGGGATGCTGATTGCCGATGGCCTTGGGATCTATATCGGAGTGGTAGCCGGAAAAAGAATTCCGGAAAAAGCCGTGAAGTGGATTTCGGCCATGATCTTCATCCTTTTCGGATTGGTTGGACTCTACACTTCTCTGCCGCTGGAATACATAAGACTGCCGTATATTGTCGCCCTTGTAGCCGTAACGGCCCTTGCGGTCTGGCTGATGGGCACAGGCGGGCATCAAGGAAAAAGGGGTTAAACTATCCTGCTTGGGTCACAGGTGCTTTTCCAGGGTGCGTCAAGGGAATGGTTCTTCTGACACTCGGAAGAATTTGTTTGCTGCAAGCGAGGGATACTTAGCTGTGGAGCACTCAGTGAAAAAAGCTTAGACGAAATGCTTAAAATAGAGTATTGATGGCCGAGGGGGCAATTCAAGTGCTAAAACAAGTTAACAATCTACCGGAAACAGCGGTGCATAATCTTGCCGGTGTCGATGAGTTAAAAGTATATTTGGTTCGGGATTTTAACCTTGATTCATTGAAACGGATGGTGGATTTTAGTTCGAATATTTTTGGGGAATCCGGGGTGGGGGAATGGAGCCTAGTCCCACAAATAAGGCATGGCAATGTGTTTGTGCTTAAAGAGGAAGGGAAAAAGAAGATCACGGGTGTTGCTGTCTTAATGCGGGACTGGGAGGATGTAAATAAAGCCTACTTATTTGAATACGCAATTGCGGAAGAGTTCCAGGGACAGGGGCTCGGGTACCATTTTCTGCAGAGCATTTGTGAAGATTTAAGGGATCAGGGGTTTAAACGGATGAGCCTGACGGTAGATGTCAATAATGAGCCGGGAATCAGGTTGTATCGCGACAAGCTGGGTTTCGAAATCGTGGAACATAATAAAAATGAATACGGTCACGGACAGGATCGCTATATCATGGAACTCGATTTAGGCAACCTGGGTCGAAACGGCATTAATTAAGGTGTGCAATAGAATCTGCCAACACAGTCATGCACAGGCTCGTGATTAATTAGTTGTGAAGAGATTTGCATGAAAATTTCAAGATGAGGCTTGTGCACAAGGATCTTGATTAAAAGGGACAAAGAAAGGGATAAACTGACGGGGAGCTGCTTGGTTCATATCCTGAACGAGCAGCCCCAAAAAGTTGCCTTGATGTGGTGTAAAGAAGAAAGTTTCTAAAGGTTGAAACTTTTCCTGGCTTTTGCGCGTAATTACAGGTAGAAGTCAAAAAATTTTGGAGGGAAAAACAATGACAGAAAGACTGTATCGTTCCGGGCGGGAAAAAATGATTGGAGGAGTGTGCGGAGGCTTAGCTGAATACTTTAATGTTGATGTTACTTTAGTCCGTCTTATTACCTTAGTCGCCTTTTTCATGGGAGGAGTGGGCTTTCTCGCCTATCTCGTGGCCTGGATTATAGTTCCGCTTAATCCTGACTATCAGGTCTATGCCCGGCCAACGCACCAGGGAAGCTATTCCAGCCAGCAAGACGGTACGCGCAGGTATGCCGAGAAAGCGGAAGAGATTGTGAATGATGTCGTAACAAATGTAGAGGAAGCAGCGCGGAATTTTCAGGAGCGCCGACCGTTTGAACGCAAGGACAAGAGTAAAATTGCCGGTGGAATTCTTATTGTGCTCGGGATCTTATTTTTGCTTGATCGCTGGTTTCCACTGTGGTTTAACTTTACCAAGATGTGGCCTCTGGTCTTAGTACTCTTGGGAGTTGCGATCATGTGGAGGGGAGAGCGCCGATGAGAAGGGTTTTCGAATCTATTAGCCGCGGGCTCTTGCTGATCGTCCTGGGGATAATTTTTTTCCTTATTAACTTCGGGGTGCTGTCATGGGGATTTTGGTGGAACGTGGCCGAACTTTGGCCACTCTTGCTCATCTTGGGCGGTATCGGGCTTTTCTTTAGCAAACGGGTACCAATGAGCAGCGTACTAGTGATATTCTTAATAATTCTTGTGGGCTATTCTATGGTTTTTGGCACTAATAACTTCGACCCTTTCCGCAGCAACTTTTACTGGAACAATAGTAATGAAACCAGAAGCGGTTCAGTGGTATTAGATACTCCTTTGGCCGCCGGAGTTAATAAGGCAGATGTTGAGCTGCGGCTGGGGGGAGCAAAGGTGCAGATCCAGGGCGTGAGCGATGACAATAATCTCGCTCTGGGGGATTATGTCTGGGGGGGTGGTTTCGTTACGCGTAACCCGGAATTCAAAACACAGCAAGCGGGAGAGAAGGCAAAAATCACGTTAGCTGCTGAAAAACGGAACGGTCCGGGAAAAAGTGAATTAAACCTAAGTTTAACGGATAAAGTGGAATATGCCTTTGACATTAAAGCCGGAGCAATCAATGGGGATCTGGACTTAAGCGGGTTAAAGGTAAAGAACTTTAACCTGGATATGGGAGCAAGCAAGTTAACTCTTCAGTTTGGAGATAACGGCGGCAGCACTGAGGCCAGTATAAATGGGGCAGCTTCAGAGATAGAGCTCGTGATTCCGGAGCAAGTCGGTGTGCGCATTCGTGCTTCCAGTGTTGTTAGCAAATCCGATTTCAGTGGGGCAGGACTCGTACGCGATGGGGACAATGGCTGGGTCAGCCCGAATTATGAAAGCTCAAAGAGCAAGGTTGATTTGAAAATTGCCATGGCGGTGGGGTCAATAGATCTTAAGCGCCAAGCAGGAGCCCAAGTAAGAAGCACGCATTAAGACGATTCTTGCCTGGCCAATAGAGACACCCGGAAGCAATGTTTCCGGGTGTCTCTGATTTAGGCTCTATTAGTAAGAGTACTCGGCAATTCTCTGTTCTTGCCCCATCTCTCTACTAAATAGGCTATGATGATAATAGCAGGCAGGGTAAGAACCAGTCTCAAAAGGGCAAAGCGCCAACCCAGATATTTAGCCTCAACCGTAATCATGGGGATTTTAATCGCTGCCCACGTATTTAAGAATATCATGATGTTGGATATTTTTGCTCCTTTGCGCCACAATGTGGCTGCTAAAGGAAAGGCTGCGTATAGCGGCCCTGCCGCTG
>DAHVVW010000220.1 GCA_027357125.1 Clostridiales bacterium | reverse complement strand
GGCAGGCCGCTACCACCTTCCACATCGCTAATTTCCCCGGTACCAATGGGACAGTGGGCGGCAAAGATTTAATGCAAAATATGATTGCCCAGGCAAAAAGTTTCGGGGCGGACATTCAGGACCTTAAAGAAGTTGTAAGCGTTGACCTACAGGGAGATATGAAACGGATCAGTACAGTGGATGCCGAGTATAGCGCACCAATCATGATCATTGCGACCGGAGCTGAATCCCGTCGTCTGCCGGCGGAAGGAGAGGCTGAGTTCCGCGGCAAAGGAGTGCACTATTGCGCGACATGTGACGGGGCGATGTACCAAGATGCCGACAATGTGATTGTTGTGGGCGGCGGCAACTCCGCGGTCGAGGAAGCGAACTTCCTAACCAAGTATGCAAAGCATGTCACCATTGTGCATCAGTTCGATCACTTTCAGGCATCAAAGACGGCCCAGGAAGAAGCGGAAGCCAATCCGAAGATCAGCGTCATTTGGGATTCCGAACCGCGCCGTATTGTGGGCAACGGGCACTTGGCCGGCATTGAGATTGAAAACGTGAAAACCAATGTACTCAGCGTCGTCAATGCCAACGGAGCCTTTGTCTATATCGGAATGCAGCCGCGCACAGACCTCTTCAAGGATCAATTAAAGATCAATGACTGGGGGTATGTGTTGGCAGATGATGAGATGCGCACAGATATTCCGGGAGTATTCGTAGCCGGAGACGTCCGCAGTAAAACCGTGCGCCAGGTGGCGACCGCGGTCGGAGACGGCGCAGTCGCTGCCGTTAACGCCGAACGCTATTTAGCGAGCCGCAAGACGCACTAGAAGTAAATAATCGTCAAGTTCCAACGATTGAGCTTTAAGATAAACAGCGTTGATAATTATATGCTGCGGAATGCTATGAGAACTAGAAAAACGGGGAAAACTTACGGTGATGAATAAAATCACTTCAAAGGAGGTTTTCCCCCATGACCATGCTTGATTTAACGACAGACGAGCTGGAAGTCATCCGTAAATCCCTGAATAATTGTAAGAGTACCTGTCACGACGGTGGTCCGAGTACAGGCTGCCCAGACTGCCAAAAGATCGACGCCGTACTGGCTAAGATCTGAGTTGAGGTGGCAGGAATATGAAAGAAAACCTACTGGCTCTAAAAAAGGAGTATGAACTGGCGATTGTGGGTTGTGGGCCGGCAGGGATGTCTGCCGCCCTCAACGCCAAAATCCGTAAACGTGACTTTGTCCTGCTCGGTATGGAAGAGTGCAGTCCCAAACTCGCTAAAGCCCCGCAAGTGGATAATTTCTTAGGCTTTCCCGAGATCAAAGGGGAGGAACTGCGCCTCCGTTTTTTTGAGCATTTACGCCAGATGGGCATCGAGATTGTGCCCTTGAAAGTAACCAATATTTACCCCGGCCCTCCGTTCACCTTGGTCGGAAATGATAAGACCCTGGAAGCGGAGGTTGTGATATTGGCCACGGGAGTGTCTGCTCAGAAACTATTCGCGCGCGAAGCAGACCTGCTTGGGAAAGGGCTCGGTTACTGCGCGACCTGTGACGGACCGCTGTATAAAGGAAAAAATGTGATCATCATCTCGTACAGCTCTGAAGGGGAAGCAGAAGCGAACTTTATGGCAGATATTTGCTCGCATGTTTATTATGTTCCTTACTATGCTGATATTGTGAGACTTGACCCCAGAGTAGAGCTCAGAAAAGGAAAAGTGAGCGAGATCATCGGCACCGGCGGTGTAGAAGGTGTAATGCTTAACGGTGAGCGTCTGGAAGCAGATGGAGTCTTTATTCTCAGGGAAAATGTCCCGGCTGAACAACTGGTATCAGGGCTAAAGATGGTTGAGGGCGCTGTCGGAGTAAACCATAATCTCGAGACTAATATTCCAGGGCTTTTTGCCGCCGGAGACTGTACCGGACAGCCTTACCAGCTCGTGAAAGCAGCAGGGGAAGGAGGCACGGCCGCGCTCCAGGCTATTAAATACTTGGATGTCCTAGGCCGTGACTCTGCGCGCGAGCTTGTTCACGCGGGAGCGCGCAGAGAGGCTCCTGTGCCGGAGGTGCCGGTACCGCAGCTAACGATACATTAATGACTTGCGCGGCTAGTCTAAATAGCGGATATTCTAAATAATTTAGATATATGTTAGCACACTGTAATTGACGAACGGATGTCTATAACGTAAAATAGTCCATAGATGCAATATACCCTATGGGGGTTAGGGTTAGATGATTGAATGCTTGAGAACCAGAGAGTGGAGACCAGTGTGGGAGGGAAATCAGTTGAGCGGTGCAGTCAGCACAGCCGGGACAGAGCGAACAACCGGCCGCATAATTACGCGCTACAGCAATGAAGATGAAAACTCCAACCTAAGCTGCGGCGGGAACATCAGTTATCTGAGGCTGGAACCAGGGGAAAAGGTGTTAGACTTAGGCTGTGGGCGCGGTACGGAAACCCTCCAGGCCGCCGAAGCAGTTGGCAGGCAAGGGTTTGCCTGGGGTCTGGACCTTACTCCCCGGATGGTTGAGCTTGCCACCGAACGGGCACGCTCCGAGAAGGTCGGGAACGTGCACTTTCTCCGGGGTTCAATGGAGGAAATACCGCTTGCGGATGCAGCGCTCGATGCCGTCTTAAGCAACTGTGCCATTAACCACGCCAGTGACAAACTCGCAGTCTATCGTGAAATATTCCGCGTACTCAAACCCGGCGGGCGCTTTGTTGTCTCCGACATCATGACAGACACCCCGCTGCCACAGGAGATAAAGGAAGATCCGGAGGCGGTTGCCGCCTGCTTCGGCGGAGCCATCACAGTAAGGGAGTATGAAGACACTCTCGCAGCGGTCGGCTTTGCGGAACTTGATATTTTTAAGGAACGGCGTTACCTGAAAAACGGGTACGAAATGATAAGCCGTACTTTCCAGGGCCGCAAGCCCCTGCAGGGAAAGGGGGTGAATTAACCGATGCGTCCACTCACTCAAACAGCTTCTACCTGCTGCACCAGCCTCGCGCTTAACGTCGCGCAGTGCTGCTCGAAATCTTCGCAAATTGTCGCAGGATGCCACGACTGATCCCGGATCAGTTTCGCTTAATACTTCAGATGGAGTGAACCCTCCATCTGAAGTAAGTTCCCTTTGTTGTCCATGCAATTATTCGTTGTTTAGGAGATGGGGTCATGTATTTTAGCCGCTATAATCTAATCCTTCCGATGAAAGAAAATCCCCAGTATCCCTATGCCATCATGAATTCCCTCTCCGGCTCGTTCGATCTGGTGCAGCAGCCGGAGTTTGAAAAATTGACAGCTTTGCAACAGGGCAACGCTGTCTCAGATAAAGAATTTTTGGACTATCTCCTCCAGCGGGGCTATATCTATCCGTCGCAAAATGAGGAGGAGGAGCGCCTGCACAAGCGCTGGCCCGAGTTCCAACAGGCTCTTCAGGAAAGTGCACCCCAAGTCTTATTGATTCCTACTTATGGGTGCAATCTGGCCTGTGCCTATTGCTATCAGAATGGGATTAAGCACAAGACCCAGCTCATGACCAAAGAAGTGGCAGACGTCTTTTTTGAGCACTTAAAGAAGCAATTTCCCCAGCGAAAACCGTTTATTACCCTTTTTGGCGGGGAAGCACTGATCGCCTCAGAACGCCAAAAGGACATTATAGATTACATCGCCAAAAAAGCAGCCAAGGGCGGGTACGCCATTTCCGCTGTGACGAATGGGTATGACTTGCTCGAATACCTTGACATCCTGCAGCAAGCTGTTGTTAAAGAAATTCAGATCACCCTGGACGGGCCCCAGGCTGTACACGATCTTCGCCGCTGCACAGCGAACGGCAAGGGCACGTATGACCGCATCATGCTCGGAGTGCAAGAAGCGGTTAAAAGGCAGATCCCGATTAATCTGCGCATGGTCGTAGATAAAAGCAATTACGAAGACTTGGTTACGCTGGCTGAAGACTTAGATCAACGCGGCTGGCTTGACTTGCCGGTTCAGCGCTTTAAGACACAAATTGGGCGCAATTACGAGTTGTTTGAGTGCTATGCCGCACCCCAACACTTGTTGGATCAAGCAGAGCACTGGGCCATGTTTGTGGAGTTGGCGCAGAAGCACCCAATTATCAAAAAACTGCACCAGCCGGAATTCAAGGGAATCAATCATTTGGTGCAGACGGGAGAACTCTATTTGCCCAGCTATGACACCTGCCCCGCCTGCAAAACGGAATGGGTCTTTGACCTTTACGGAGATATCTACGGCTGTACGGCAACCACCGGACAGGATGAATATAAACTGGGAACATTTTATCC
>DAHVVW010000021.1 GCA_027357125.1 Clostridiales bacterium | reverse complement strand
TCGGCAATCGCAAAATAACTTTCATATTGAGACTGAAGCGCAACCCAGTTCTGAATCACGCTCAAATGTCCAATGTGCAAAGAGCCGGTTGGCCGCATGCCGCTGAGTATTCTTGGCATCAGATACACTTCCTTTATTTTTGTAAATTCTCCTCTATCATAAAAAGGTTCCGGCAATCGCCTGCTTTCATCTTAATTTTAAGATAATGAGCTTACCCAAAAAACGGAGACAGGATAAGAATCGCGATAGTCTGGTACAGGTTAAATAAAAACATGACTGCAGGCTGCAAAATTCTCCCCAGGACATTCGTAAACAGTACCAAGAGCAAAATAATCATGCCGTATTGTTTGAAAGCCCAAAATTGCTCCGCATAGCGGCTGGGTAAAAGGCCGCCAATGACAGAAAATCCATCCAAAGGCGGAATAGGCAGCAGGTTGAATATTCCAAGCCCCAAATTCATAAACACTATAGCCATAAACACCTCGGATAGCACCGGAGCCCAAGTCGTACCGTACATCCATTGGAGCGTAATTACCCACAACAGCATGCTTAAAAATGCGATCAACAGGTTCATAACCGGCCCGGCCAAGGCTACCAACATCTCGCTCCGCAAAGGATTGCCGCGGAAGTTGTTGGGATTTATAAGCACAGGTTTAGCCCAGCCAAAACGATAGAAAAGTGCCATCAGCGTCCCGAAAATATCCAGATGTGCTACCGGATTGAGGGTAAGACGCCCCGTCAGACGCGGAGTCGGGTCACCCAAGCGGTCCGCCATCCAGGCATGCGCAAATTCATGAAAGGCAAACCCGATTAAGAGCGCGGGCACATTGGCAATCAAACTCGGGAGATCAAAATTAAACAAATTCACTCCATTCCTTTCGTCCGGAATTCCTTTACACGCAGCAATTGTGTCACGAATTCTTTTTCTTCAGCTTCAGACCCTATCTTTCCTTCAAGCCAAGCCTGACGGACTCTCTTAAGCATTCTCCCAACAGCCGGTCCTTCCTTCACTCCCAGTGAAAGCAAAGCATGACCGTCAAGTCTCATCTTTAAGTTCGTCAAAGCCTTAACATAACCCTGCAAAGATTCTTTCAATTCTTGATCAGATGCGAGTAATTCAACCAGCCAGCGGGCAGTATGCGCCAGCTTGGCATCTATCTCCTCCAGCGTGAGAGGACTATTCTTTAATTCTGTTTTTAGACGTACATATTCCTGAGTGCGGGCGCGCAGTTCGCGGTTCAACCTAAGCCCCTCAACGATACTCTCAATGTCTCCGGCACTCATTTTAATTAAACTCTTAATCCAGTTACGCGCCAGCAGGAGAGATGCACCATCTATCTCGGTATTCCAGGGGAACTCCTGCCCAAACCAGGTTTTTAAAACTCCCCGTTCCTGCAAAGACTGAATTATCCCGGGATAATTCTCTTCTTGAAATATGAGCATAAATTCGTCCGTAAATCGTTCCATACTAAGCTTTTGCAGAACACCTGCAGTCAGCGCAGTCTGCGCGGCATCAACAGTCTCTTTCGCCAGACAGAAGCGATAACGGCCCGCAAAACGGAGCGCTCGCAGCATGCGAGTGGGATCATCAATAAAGCTTAAGTTATGCAAAAGCCTTATTTCCCCTTGTTGCAAGTCGCGCAAGCCGCCATAATAATCTATTAATTCCCCGTAGCGTTCCCCACCGAGAGCAATCGCCATGGAGTTAATTGTAAAATCGCGCCGGAACAAATCATCGCGCAGGCGAGACTCCTCCACCTGCGGGAGAGCACCAGGAAAGGCATAATATTCCCAACGGGTGCTGGCTACATCGAGATGTGTGCCATCAGGAAAAGAAATACGCGCCGTGCCGAATTCGGAGTGCAGGGTCAGTTCTCCTTGCGGCAGGCGGCGGAACAGAGCCTGCGCAAAGCGAAGTCCGCTCCCTTCTACGACAAAGTCCAGATCCTGGCTGGGCCTAAGCAAAAGCAGGTCGCGTACAAACCCACCTACTAAGTACACTGAACATTCCTGGTCGTTGGCAACTTCCCTCACGATCTCGATTGCAGAAGACAAAGAGGAAGGCAACCGTTCAAGTAGATCAAGAATATCCTCACGCATAGCCTGACTGCGCTGGCGTGCTAAGGCTGCCTCGATCGGGACTGCACTGCCGTGAATAATGCGCAGGACATCAGAGCGCGATACTATCCCTACTACTTTTCCGTCCTCGACCACCGGCACCCGCCCAATGTCATGCTGCACCATCAGCCTCTGGATTTCTTCCCACGGGGCATTTGAGTCAACCGTAATTACCTCAGAAGTCATGAAGCCTTTAACCGGAGCGTGTTCCAGCCGGTGCTGCAGGGCCTTCTCCACATCCCGACGCGAGATAATCCCAATCACTTTGCGCTCCCGGTCCACGACTGGGACGCCGGTATGCCCGTATTTCAGCAGGATCTGTTCCACATCTGCCAACTTCATGTCCGCAAATACAGCCTTGACCGGAAAACTCATCATATCTCTGGCAGTGTACGGATGGTGCACACGCCCCTGAATTTCTGCGCGGAGTTTTACCAGAGCGCTATCCACATCTCCACCCTTCAGGGTAGCTGAGGCCGCCTTGGGATGCCCGGACCCGCCAAATGCCTGTACTATTTCATTGACCGCCAACCCTTTGCCCCGTGAACGGGCAACCAGGTACAGGCGGTTTTCCATCTGCACCAGCAAAAACCAGGTATCCGCTCCTTCCAGTTCTCCCACCCGGTGAGCCAGAAGGGCTAAACCTCCTACATACTCTTCGATCTTGGCATAGGAAATGTACACTTCAACCCCGTCAAAAACTTCCGTGCGTCCATGATCGAGCAGTTCCTGTAAAAGCGCTTTTTGCTCGTCTGAGAGTCCTTTGCGCAGTAATTCCGCAACAACGCTCAAATTAGCGCCTTGCTCCAATAAATAAGCTACGGCCCGGACATCCCGCACAGTGGTGTTTTCAAAAAGCAAACTACCGGTGTCATCGTAAATGCCCAAAGCCATCAAAGTAGCCTCAAACGAGCTCAGAGGAAGCCGCAGCCCCGACAGCCGCTCTACCAGAAGGGTAGTACACGCTCCGACCGGCTCAATAACCCATCCCGGATGGAGTGTGCCGGTGAAGGGATGATGGTCATACACTTCCAGTTCAATTTCAGACATATGAGCAACCTTATCTCCCAAGCCCCCTGCACGCCGCAAGTCATGCGTATCCACAAGCACTACCCGCTTAACCTCAGCTAAGTCCACATTCTGCGCCCGGCGAAAGGGCAGGCGGTCTTTGGCCAACGCCAAAAAGTCCTGGACATATGGATTTGATTTTCCGTCCATGACAAAAAAACTGTTGGGATAGAGTTTTTGGGCAGCTACGAGGGACGCCAAAGCGTCAAAATCAAGCTGGCGGTGCGAGAGAATGATATTCATAGACCCGTCCCTAAAAGTACAATTCTAAACAGCTTGGTTGATTTCTTCAGTCGCCTGATCAATTTGAGCCTGAGATAGTCCACTTTTCAGAAGATTAAAATTAATGGCATCCGCCCAAAAAGCGCACTTGGAAGTCATCTTCTTAAAAACCTTAGCCTTGCTTTTACTACGCTTCGAGCGCGAATCAGCGTTGGACTGCACAATTGAGCATATGAAGCGGGCTTTGACAAGGTCATCTTGCTCCATCTGCTGGAAATTGGCATTTAATTCGTCCATGACACTGTGGTAGTATTCCAAAAACTCTTCGAATGGAATTTCATCATCCATATGCAGGTACTCTTTTAACTTCTCAAACAGTTTTTCCATACCGTCCTCCTGAATTAACACAATCGCGGCTATTATACATCTGTTTACCGATTATGGCAAGAGACACGAAATCTTATGATACATCTCACTTTAACCATTTCTGCCTCCAGAAGTACCAAAAAGCCATGGCAGCAATTAGCACTGAAACAATATAAAAAACAGGCAGCCCATAAGGTTTGTCAAGCAGAGGCATGTTGTGAAAATTCATGCCAAAAAAACTGGTTAAGAGGTTTATCGGCAGTAAAATCGTGGCCATGAGGGTGAGGAGCTTCATGATATCATTGGAGCGGTTGTCAACTGCTGCTTGGTAAGCTTCACGCAAGTTTTCCACCAATTCATGAGTCTGGCGCACATTATCCAGTTCCCTCTGGGTATCAGAAACAAGATCCCGCCAGAGGGCTGGCCCAGCAGAAGGTTGGAAATCCGCAAGCCTATTAAAGACAGATTGATGCAAATTCAAGGATTTTTTAAGACTCAGCACCTTGCGGTGCAAGCCGATAATGCGCGCTTGCTGCCACGCCCGCGGACCCTTTAAGATCTCCACTTCCAGATGATCCATCTCTTCTTCTATCTGTTCGAGCCTAGCCTGGTGATGTTGCAGTACTGTAAGGCCCAGGATCTGTGCTAAATCTACGGGGTCAGTTAGCATGCCGCGTTGGGCCCAGTTAGATATCTGTTCCCGAGTGAGCTCCCCCCAATTCATCAACACAAACGAGTTCTCAGTCAGGAGAAAGCACAACCGCATTTCCCGCCCGCTGTCATCGAGATCACAAAAACACCCATAGTGAACTTTAGGGCCTAAATGTTCGAGAAACGGCCCGATGCGGTTCTTGTTAAACAATTCTTCATTAAATTCCAATTTTACGTTAAAGAGCTGATCGTACCCCGACCGTAATTCGTCTAAGTCCGCAACCACCAGCCGAAAACAATCATGGGCGCATACATCTTCTAAGCGAGCGCCCACTTCCTTAAAACCATCATTATAGACAAGAAACTGCTCCATCATAAAATCCCTTCTTGAGTCTAATCCTAGTTAGGCGGAGCAAGAATCTCCACCTCGACGATAATGCCTTCCTGAGCCTTCTCCAGCTTAGCATTATCCTGCTTAACATTCTCTAACTCAACTTTGTCTAACTTATGAGCGGATACGGCCCGTTCTGAACGATCTTCCATACCCTCTTCTCTGCCCGCTCCATCGTCCAAACCTAAATCTTGAGCCTGCTCATATTCTCCGCCCTTTACCTTCTTAGCACCCCCATTTTTAGCCGGGAGTAAATTCTTTTCCTTAACTTCCTCTCCCTGAGCTACCTGGCTGCTCACCCGCCGCGAAAAAACATCTACAGTCTTGCCATTACTAAAGAAATCACGGGCGACTTCTTTCGACTCCTGGGTGTTAACCTGCCAGTAACTAATCCCTTTCTCAGTCACAAAATTCCCGGGCAGAGTCTGGGAAACGACTGCCGCTTGCTCAAGACGCACCATGACATTGGCCATGGCCAACATCTCTGTTAGCTTAAGATCAGTCTTGACCGCACGGACAATCTGAGGAATCACCTTCGGCAGTTTAGGCAACGTCTTAAGCTGGATAAATTCCTGAGCAGCCGCTTTTAAGACTGCCTGTTGGCGCATCGTACGCGAGATGTCTGCCAGCGCATCCTGACGGAAACGGGCGTATTGCAGCGCTTGAGTTCCATTTAGACGCTGGGTTCCTCGCTTAAGGTCAATAATCCCATCGTTTTGATCTCCTGTCTCGTAGTACATGTCTTTTTCAACTGTGAGAGTTATCCCTCCCAGCGTATCAATGGTGTCTTTAAACCCAGCAAAATCAGCCAACACATACCCATCAATCTTTAAGCCCAATAGTTTTTCGAGCACTTTCTTGGTCGTATCCAAACCTGTACCGACCCTGGCTGCCATATTAATTTTACCCGTCCCGTACCTTGGAATTTCCACTTGTGTATCCCGCGGCACGGATAAGAGCGCAATTTGACCCGTTTGGGCATTAACCTGAGCTACTACCAAGGTGTCAGTGTTGCTGATTGATGGCTCCCCCGGCCTGCTGTCAACTCCTATCAAAAGCACTGTTAACCGGCGCACAGAAGTGGGCGGCGGGGGCATAAATTCAGCTTCGGGCTCCTGTCCCTCAGCCTTGTCCATAATCAGCTCAGGCGGAGGTGTCTGGTAATTGGAGAAGGATGTGAAAGCAAAGGCCACGCCGATCCCAAGAACCAGGCCAAAAATTATCAAACTGAGGATTTTTTTAGGTTTACCGATTTTGCTCCAGTGAGCGGAACCCTCTCTTTTCCTTTTCATCATAGCGCCCTCACTCTTTTTGTCAACTAATTTATAGCATCGACAAGAAAGGAATATTTATGCTCGTGTCGTAGGGAAATTTGCCTTAATAGAGAAATAAAAAACTGCCGCCCTTAACAATTTCAGGACGGCAGCTTCAAACAGCAGTTCAATTTGAATTCTAAAAATAGAAAATCAGCAAATACACCATGGAAATTGCCACGGATACCAGCATCATCGGAAACGCCAGCTTCATGAACTGAACGAATCGCATCGGGTAACCGTTCTTCTCAGCAATGCCGGCGACAATCACATTGGCAGAAGCCCCGATGATCGTGCCGTTTCCTCCAAGGCAGGCTCCCAGGGAAAGTGCCCACCACAGCGGCTCCAAAGCTTGGGGTGTTAAACCGCCCAAATTCCCCATCTGGTGAATTAACGGAATCATCGTTGCCACAAAAGGAATGTTGTCCACAAACGCGGAAGCAATCGCCGAAAGCCAGAGAATCAGCATGCCTGTGAACACAAAATTCCCGGCTGTTACTTCCAAGGCCCACTGAGCAAGCTTATTAATCAGCCCTGTCTCAACTAACCCCCCAACCACAATGAAGAGGCCGAGGAAGAAGAAAATCGAAGGCCACTCCACAGCCAACAGAATGTCCTCAGGCTCCGCCTTGGCAATAAGCATGAGCAGGGCTGCTCCGGATAAGGCAATGGTGGCTGACTCCAGGTGCAACGCCTGGTGCAGGACAAACCCTATAATGATTAGGGCCAAGACAAACACGCTTTTCTTGAGTAGCTTATAATCTTTAATCTCATCGCGCGGATTAACATTGGTCACGGCACGTTTGACTTCATCAGAAACTTGAAGCTTTTTACGGTACAGGAAATAGAAAATTCCCATCGTAACAATATGAATAACAATGATTACAGGAGTTAAATTCATAAGAAAATCCACAAACCCCAAATGTGTTTGGCTTCCAATCATAATATTGGGCGGATCACCGATGAGGGTAGCTGTGCCGCCGATATTACTGGCCAAAATCTGGCTGAATAAAAAAGGAATCGGGTTAAGTCCAAGGCTGTCCGCAATGGTAAAGGTAATAGGTACGATCAGCAAAACTGTGGTAACATTATCCAGAAAAGCGGACAAAATTGCGGTTACCGTCGCTAAAGCTATCAGAATCCTAATTGGTTCTCCTTTGGCAATCCGTACTGCTTTTAAGGCTAAGTACTGAAAAACACCGGTGCGGCGGGTGATCCCCACCACTATCATCATTCCGATGAGTAACCCTAAGGTATTCCAGTCAATATGCTCAATAGCCTTTTCCTGTCCCAGAACCCCCGCCAAAATCAAGAGCATTCCGCCTAATAACGCGGCAATGGCGCGGTGCACTTTCTCTGAAATGATCAGAACGTAAGTAAGCACAAAAATAATGAGAGCAATAGTGGCCTGCATAAAATCACTCCTCACGCAATGAGGGGGTGGTTGGCCCACCCCCTTACAGTATTGTCTCCATAATATTACATCATTCGTCTTATTTTGGGAAGTATTGAAAAGATTTTTAAGAAAATATTTTAAGGAGATCTACTTAAGCACCTCTTTAAGCAACGGCATTAGGTCATCAAATCGGTCAAGTACATGTGCCCCCGCCGACTTTAGCTTAACCATCTTTTGCGAAGGCTTGCCTGCACCGCCTGCAATCATGGCACCCGCATGCCCGAACACCGTTCCTTCCGGCATGCTTTCCGTAAAGCGTCCCGCCACAAAACTGAACAAAGGTTTGCTAAACTGCCCTGCCTGAATCAAATCGGCAGCATCCTCTTCGAAGCTGGTTCCAGGCTCGGAAAAGGTCACAACCGCCTCAGTTTCGGAGTCTGCTTGATAGAGCTTGAGCAGGTCGCTGATTGTTGTGCCGATTAAGGCGTCCCCACCGATGCTTACAGAAGTACTGACCCCATACCCGGCCCGTTTAACCATCCAGGAAGTTTCGGCTGTCATGCCGCCGCTGCGCGAGATTACCCCTACCCGCCCCGGTGCAAAGCAGCGTTCCACTTTGTCCCCGCCGATGGCCCCAACTTTCACCCGGTCTTTGGGAGTTATCATGCCAACTGAATTGGGACCAATTACTTGTACTCCTGCTTGTTTAGCTCGGGCCAGGAATTTAAGGGCATCACCCTGGGGCACATTTTCCGTGGCAATAAGAATCAGTTTAATCCCACACGCAATTCCCTCAAGCACTGCATCATAGACAAATGCCGGAGGAACATAGACAACCGCGGTATTGACCCCATGCACCTGTACAGCCTTTTTCAAAGTATCATAGACCGGCACCCCGTGAACGTCCTGTCCTTCTTTGCCGGGTGTTACTCCCGCCAAAATCGTGGTCCCGTAGTCTAAGCTGTGTTTCGTAACCATCGCTGCTTCGCGGCCGGTGATTCCCTGAATGGCGATGCGTGAATTTTTATCTAACAATATGGACATACTAGTTCCCCCCCTCGCCGGCCTCAAAAGCCTGTACTCTTGCCACGATGCGCTTGGCAGCTTCCGTAATCGTGGCATCATCCCCGTAATACTCAATTCCGGCAGCCGTGAAAATTTCCCTTGCCACTTCGTCATTAACCCCTGCTTCCCTTACCACCACCGGAAAGGTTGCTGGATCTTTGCCTAAGTCTTTAAGAGCCTGCACAACCCCTTTGGCCATGATATCAACCTGCGTATTGTTCGTGATGTTATGCGCGACAAACAGCCCTTTAACCCCCGGTTTGGAGAGAATCCCCTTGGTAATGCCGTAAATCTTACGTTCGGGCGGGTTGCCTCCAACTTCACTGTAATTGGCAGGTTTACCGCCAAATGAAATGATAGCATCAAAGGACAGTAGGCTCCCGCCTCCGC
This sequence comes from Clostridiales bacterium, assembly GCA_027357125.1. Classification (GTDB taxonomy): domain Bacteria; phylum Bacillota; class Desulfitobacteriia; order Desulfitobacteriales; family Desulfitobacteriaceae; genus Paradesulfitobacterium. Next base: position 3,290 of record DAHVVW010000021.1, on the reverse strand, counting down.
CCCCGCAGAGAAAACCGATGTTCCCTCCATCCATTTCAGTGTAGCGGGCCGTGCCCCGGTAGGGATCGGCTTCGTTTACTTCCACCATCTCTTTTTCTAAATCGGTCAGAGGACGCCACGCCCTTTCACTCCCCAACTGCACCATATTGCTGAGTTCAGGGTGACGGTACATGGCACTGTCATCAACACTCATTACAGAAGCCGCTGCCATTACTTCTCCGCTTTCAGTCAGAACAAGCGGATTGATCTCTAACAAAGTCGCATCTTTTTCACTGAAAACCCGGAAGAGCCTGACCAAAGCCTGAGTAGCCAAGGTGAGCGGCTTGCCGCTGAGACCAAGTCCTGCCCATATTTCCTTAGCCTCGTACTCAGCCAACTCGAAAAGAGGATCAACATGTCTGGTGCATACTTTTTCGGGTTTTTCCCGGCTTAGCTCCTCCACATCCACTCCGCCCTCAAGGCTGGCGATGATCACAGGAGCCTGTTTCCCTTTATCTACGGTTATTGAAAGATACCATTCCTGAGCAATCGCGATTTTCTCTTCTACCAACACTTTCTCCACCGGGAAATGCCTTACTGTCATGCCCAGAAGCTCCCGCGTTAGGCTTTCCGCTTCTTCCCCGTTATGTGCAAACTTAATAGCCCCGGCTTTTCCCCTTTTGCCAACAGGAACGAGCGCTTTTAACACGACCGGGAAACCTAGTTTTTCCCCTTTCTCCCGAGCCTCCTCAGGGGTATGGGCTACTGCGCTTTTCGGAACCGCAACTCCGTATTCGGCGATGACTTGTTTACTGAAGTTCTCAAGAATTTTACCCAATGAGTTCTCCCTCCTCTACCAACACTTGTGCATAAAATTAGTATTCCAGCGGTTGTCGGCTGCACAGACGACTATGATTGCCCGTATTGGGCCAGCACCTGTTCAGCACGCTTCAACACCGGCTCGTCCAGCATTTTGCCCTTCCACTGCACCGCCCCTTTGCCTTCCGCTTGGGCCTGGCGGTAAACCGAAACTATTTGGCGGGCATCTTCAATCTCTTCGGCAGGCGGGGTGAACATTTCGTTAACGACCTCGATCTGGGCCGGATGAATGACCAGCTTACCCTTAAAACCCACGAGCTGAGCCGCCAAAGTATCCTTACGCAACCCCTCTTCATCTTTAAGTGCCGGATACACCGTATCCACCGGCCCTTCTAAGCGGGCGGCAGCAGATGCTCCGACCAGGCGAGCCCTGGCATAAGCCAAAGTTGAAGAATCCCCCGTATAGTTCAACCCAAGGTCGAGGGAATAGTCGAGAGCGCCAAAGACAAGGCGTCTTACCCTTCTGCTGGCCTGGGCGATTGCCAATGCCTGCTCGACCCCGGCAGCTGTTTCGATTAAAGGGTAAATCCCGATCTCACTATCCGTTCCCATCACCTGGGTAATAATCCAACATACTTTTTTTGCATCAGTAGCGATTTCTGCTTTCGGCAGCATGATTCCGTCCGGATTAAGCGGTAACACAGCCAGCAAATCTTTTAGAGCCCAGGGCGAAGTCACAGCATTAATGCGCACAAGCACCGGTTTGGCATTGCCGGCCTTGAGCAATGACTCAATATTGGCCCTGGCCTGCTCTTTCTCAGAAAGAGCCACCGCATCCTCTAAATCTAAGACCACGATATCTGCAGCCGAAGCCAGCGCCTTTTCCGCTTTTTTCAGATCACTGGCAGGCGCAAAGAGAAATGTTCGTCCGCGCATGCAATCACCCTTTCTGCTTGAACGTTATTTTACCTTCCAAGCCATTTCTTCACAGCGTAAGCAGAGGTCTCCCTGTTCAGCTTGGCAATCGAACGAGTCAGGGGAATATCTTTGGGGCAGGTCTTGGCACAGTTTTGAGCATTGCCGCAGTCTGCAATCCCTCCTTCGCCCATTAACGCTTCTAAGCGAGCCTCTTTCTGCAAAGAGCCGGTCGGGTGCGAGTTGGCAAGGTCAACCTGTGCGATAGCCGCAGGCCCAATAAATTTGCTCTTGGAGTTGACATTGGGGCAGGCTTCCAGACAGCAGCCGCAGGTCATGCATTTGGACAATTCATAAGCTGCTTCCTGTACTTTTTGTGAGATCTTGGGCCCCGGACCCATGTCATAGGTGCCGTCAATATCAATCCAAGCTCTGACCTTGCGTAAATTAGTAAACATCACTTGCCGGTCAACCACTAAATCCCGAATCAGTGGGAATTTAGTTAGCGGAGCCAGGCGAATCGGCTGCTCTAAATTATCTACCAAAGCAGAACAGGCTTGGCGCGCTGTGCCGTTAATGATCATGGTACAAGCTCCGCACACTTCCTCCAGGCAGTTACACTCCCAGGCCACCGGAGTAGTTTCCACTCCCTTGGCATTAACCGGATTCTTCTGAATCTCCATCAAGGCAGCCACCACATTCATTTTGGGGAAATACGGTACCTTAAATTCTTCCCAATATGAAGTTGCTTGAGGATTAGCACAGCGTTTAATAATAAATGTTATGTCTTTAGGCATTGGCCATCGTCACCTCTTTTGCAACATCGTAACGACGCTGGCGCGGTTTAATATAAGCAGTATCGACCAGCTCATAACTAAAGCTTGGACCGTCCGCCGAAAACTCAGCTTTGGTCGTCTTGAGCCAGTTCTCATCGTCCCGCTCGGGAAAATCAGGTTTGTAATGAGCACCCCGGCTTTCATTGCGGTGTAAGGCTCCTAAAGTAATTACCCTAGCTAAGTGCAGCATAGCCCAGAGTCTGCGGGTAGAAGGCACAATCTGATTGCCCCAAGCTACCCCTGCACCGACACCGATATTGTGATAGCGCTCAATCAGTTCCTGAATCTTCTCATCGGTTGCTTTCAGCCTGTCATTATAGCGGACGACCGTGACATTCTCCAGCATCCATTCCCCTAATTCCTGGTGAAGCTTATACGGGTTCTCTTTGCCCTGCATCTTGAAGACCGCCGCATTGCGCTCGTCTTCTCTTTTCTTCGCAGCTTCATAAAGACTTTGGGGCAGATCTGCTGAACTTTTGCTTAAGCCTTTGGCATATGCAATTGCTTTGGGCCCTGCAACCATGCCCGCATAAATCGCCGCCACCAGAGAATTCCCGCCCAGACGGTTAGCTCCATGGTACTGGTACTCACACTCCCCAGCGGCAAAAAGCCCGGGGATATTTGTCATTTGGTCATAGTCGACCCAGAGCCCGCCCATCGAGTAGTGAACCGCGGGAAAAATCCGCATCGGGACTTTCTTGGGGTCATCGCCCACAAATTTTTCATAGATCTCTAAAATTC
>DAHVVW010000219.1 GCA_027357125.1 Clostridiales bacterium | reverse complement strand
GACTGTCCGGACGGCATGGTTGGGGATTTTCCGGTGGAAATGGCGGAAGAATTTTTTCGGGCCTTCATTGTAAATGCGGGTCTAACTTTGCATGTCCGCTTGCTTGCGGGGAAAAACCGCCATCACATCTTAGAAGCAGTGTTCAAAGGAGTGGGACGCGCCTTGGGGCTAGCGGTACGTGAAAATACGCGTTATGCCGGGGTGCTCTCTACTAAAGGAGTGCTGTAAGTTGATTGGGATTGTGGACTATGGACGGGGCAACTTGCGCAGTGTAGAGAAAGCCCTGGCGAAAGTCGGGCACGAGGCCAGAATATTGGAAAGCCCCACGGAACTTAGCTCCGTTCAGGGCGTGATTCTGCCCGGGGTTGGGGCATTTGCTGATGCCATGAAGGGGCTAAGGCAAGGGAAATGGATCGCCCCCCTCCTTGATTTTGCTAATTCGGGCCAGCCATTTTTCGGGATTTGCCTAGGGATGCAGGTGTTATTTGAAGGCGGGGAAGAACACGGGGAACATGCCGGGCTGGGGTTGTTCCCAGGCCGGGTGGTAAAATTTCCTGCCGGACGCAAGATACCGCACATGGGTTGGAACAATGTGAAGTGGGAACAGGAGAATGTCTTGCATCAAGGGATTCCGGACAACTCATTTTTCTACTTTGTGCATTCGTATTATGCCCTCCCCTCTGATCCTAATGTGTTAATCGGGAGCAGTGACTATGGCGTTAGCTTTCCTGCGTTGGTAGGGAAGGGTAATATCTGGGGAGCACAATTCCATCCGGAGAAGTCAAGTCCCTGGGGTTTAACAATGCTAGAGAATTTTGGAAAGCGAGTGAAGGATAGTGCTGATCTTTCCGGCCGTTGACCTGAAAGAAGGAAAAGCTGTGCGCCTGCTGCAAGGGAGAATGGAGGCAGCCACAGTGTATGCGGATGATCCGGTGGCGGTTGCACAAGATTTTGCCCGCCAGGGAGCGGAGTACCTTCATGTCGTTGATCTGAACGGTGCGTTTGCCGGAGAACCGGTTAATGATGAAGTGATAAAAAAGATTGTAAGTTCAGTGTCGTTAAAGGTTCAAGTAGGAGGCGGGATCAGAACCCTGGAGCGGGTCGTGGAACTCCTGAAGCTGGGAGTGGAGCGGGTCATTCTGGGTACGGTGGCAGTACGCGATCCTGACTTGGTTGAGGAAGCTGTACAGAGGTATGGAGAACGAATAGTGGTCGGGATTGATGCGAAAGATGGCCGCGTAGCCGTGCAGGGGTGGGCCGAAACCACGGATTTGAGTGTAGTGGAACTGGCTTTGGCGATGAAGAAGGTGGGAGTGAAACGGGTAATATTTACGGACATCGCCCGCGATGGGATGCTGCAGGGAGTTAATATTGACAGCACGGCGCGGTTGGCACAGGCGACGGGCCTGGCCGTGATTGCTTCAGGGGGGATCGCGGGGCTTAACCAAACTTCGCGCTCAGGCCGACAAGGAGTATTGATCGAAGGAGCGATTGTGGGCAAAGCTCTCTATGCGGGAGCTTTCACCTTGGAGGAAGCGTTCGCTGCAGTAGAACGGTAAAAGTGGGAGGTGAAGCTGATGCTCGCGAAACGGATTATTCCCTGCCTTGATGTGCATGAGGGGCGGGTAGTCAAAGGCACGAACTTTGTCAATCTGCGTGATGCTGGAGATCCGGTAGAACTGGCTGCTCTTTATGACCGGGAAGGTGCTGACGAATTAGTCTTTCTTGATATCTCTGCTTCGGCAGAAGGCAGGGAAACAATGATTGAAGTGGTGCGGCGGACTGCGGAAGAGATGTTTATTCCTTTTACCATCGGGGGCGGACTGCGCACAAACGAAGATATCCGACGCATGCTGCGGGCAGGTGCAGACAAAGTATCTCTTAATACGTCTGCGGTGCAAAACCCGCGTTTAATTCAAGAAGGTGCTTACGCTTTTGGGAGCCAGTGCATCGTAGTGGCGGTTGATGCCCGCACCCGTGAGCATGGGGGTTGGGAGGTCTACATTCATGGCGGTCGCACCCCAACAGGCAAGGATGTGTTGGAATGGGTCCGGGAAGCAGAAGAGTTAGGCGCGGGGGAAATACTTCTGACTTCCATGGACAAGGACGGCACCAAGTCTGGCTATGACATTGAACTTACTAGGGCTGTAAGCCGGGCTGTGTCCTTGCCGGTGATTGCCAGTGGAGGAGTGGGGAACTTGGAACATATGGCCGAAGGGCTGAGCGCAGGCGAAGCAGACGCAGTCTTGGCAGCTTCCATCTTCCACTACAGGGAGTACAGCATTGAAGAAGCTAAGAACTACCTCGAAGCAAGAGGAATACCCGTGCGCAGACATACCAAAATTTGATAGGTAAAAGATTGTCCCAAATACCATATTATTTTCGGATAGGGTGAGTATGGATGGATGCTAAGACAAAAGAGTTAGGATTTTCACAGGATAGATATGATGTGCTTAATATGGAGGGAATATGTTGGAACAGCGCAGGCCTGATTCCGGCGGTGGTTCAAGATGTGGACTCCGGCGAGGTTTTAATGCTTGCTTATATGAATGAAGAAGCGCTGCGGTTAACCTTAAAGGAAGGGCGGGCTTGGTATTATAGCCGCAGCCGCCAGCAACTGTGGCGCAAAGGGGAAACTTCCGGGCATACGCAAAAGGTCAAAGATATCCGCTTTGACTGTGACCAGGATGCGGTGCTTTTAGTTGTAGAACAAACAGGCATGGCCTGCCATGAGAACTACTATTCCTGTTTTCATTATCAGGCTACTGAAGCCGGGTTTGCGAAATTCGGCCTGGCAGAACAAAAGCCCGTGCCTGCTTGGGGCCATACTGAGCAGGCCCCTGCCATTAGCTTGGGCAGTGTCCTGCAAGATCTGGCCGGAGTGATCCGTGCGCGCCGCCGCGATATGCCGGAGGGAGCTTATACAACCTATCTGTTCGATAAAGGCATAGATAAAATCCTCAAAAAAGTTGGAGAAGAAAGTGCGGAAGTGATTATTGCCGCCAAAAACAAGGCCCCGGATGAAATCCGGTATGAGGTGGCAGACCTTTTCTATCATCTGCTCGTGATGCTGGAGGAGAGAGGAGTAGGCTTGGACGAAGTAGCGGCTGAGCTTGCCACAAGACGCAAGTGAATCTGGAGCTCTAACCTTAAAAATATTTTCATGTAAGCAAATTAGTTAACCCTTGGACATCGCACTGTTCAAGGGTTTTCTGATTCTGCAGATCAAAATGCGGGTAAATAGCTCAATCAGGGGGAAGAAGCGAAAACTTATTTTCGTAGCGCCGTTGTACACAAAGGTGGGAATACTCGAATGAACGAAATGGCTTTTGACAGGCTGCACCAACTCAAGGGGAAGTAGTATTGCTTAAACGGGTGGGTTATTATACCCTAAAAGAAGAAGCAGACGTAGACGTAGAAATAGAGGTGGAGGCTGAGCTTTGACTGATCGAAAGTACGAGTTCTTAGAGGCAGAGGATGGAGCGAAAATCTTCTATTACCGCGTGCTCCCGGCACATCCTAAAGGTGTCGTGTTAATCAGTCACGGGTACGGAGGGCACTCCGGCCAGTATGAGCACGTGATTTCATCGCTGGTGGATAATGGATATGCTGCATATGCCTACGATCACAGGGGGCATGGACGTTCTGAAGCAGAGCGGGGACATGCTGATGACTTTAGCGTTTTTATTACTGATTTAAATAAGGTTGTAGCCAGTATTAAAGGCGAGTTCCCGGGCGTCAAACTGTTTACGCTGGGTCATAGCATGGGCGGATTAATCACTTTTTTATACGGCATCTATCAACCGGGCAATGTAAGTGGGCAGATTTTTGCGGCCCCCGCTCTCACGATGCCCTGGGGAACAGCCTGGATTCCGCGCGCATTATTCGAACTTGCGGGACGTTATCTGGGCAGGGTACGAATTTATCCGATCGTCCGACGCCAGTCCAGCAGGAACGTAAAGTATCGGGAGGATGTTGCGCAAGACCCACTCGCTTTACATTATGCTACTGTATCATTTTTTACGGAATTTTTGCAGCATGGAATCAGGCTGGCCCAGTCACAAGCTTCTAAGTATCAGCTACCAAGCCTATTTCTGTTAGGGACTGAGGACAAGATTATTCCGTATGAACCTACTTTAAAGATTATTGAGCGGACTGCTGCTTTAGATAAAAGGGTGAAGCTCTATCCAGGGCTGTATCATGAACTGCTGCAAGAACCGGAAAGAGAGCAGGTGATTGCGGATATTTTGACTTGGCTTGAGCGCAGATAAGTGTGTTGATAACTTTTGCTGTCCAGCTTTTTAATGTATTAAGATAAAATAATGGAATTTTTA
>DAHVVW010000218.1 GCA_027357125.1 Clostridiales bacterium | reverse complement strand
AACAAACAAAGACGAGATCATGGAAAACTGTGAAATGATTAAGCAGGTGCTGACCGACACCTCCGCCTTGGATGCTGAAACTGAAAAACTGAAAAGCGAGGCTGCGGTGGTTACGGAGTTGATTCGCCAGTGCGTGGAGGAAAATGCCCACGTAAGCTTAGACCAGGCTGAATATCAACAACGGTACGCAAGCTTTGAAGCAAGATACGAAAAAGCCAAGGGAAGGTTGGAAAAAATCGAAGAACAGAGGCAAACTCGCCGAATAAAGAGGGAACAACTGGATTCCTTTATTATGACTTTGTTACGACAGGATTCTGTTTTGACGGAGTTTGATGAAGATCTTTGGATTGCGGTTGTTGATAAAGTAACGGTCTTTTTAGATGATGACGTCCGGTTTGCCTTTAGGGATGGTACGGTGATTAAGGGATAATATTCATCCAAAAAACGAACCCGCAGGGTTGGCAGTAATGTCGACTTTGCGGGCTTTTACTATTTCACAATTAAAGTCCCAAAAACTGAAAACATTTTTCTTGACAGTGGGAAATATTAGGACAATAATGAACTATATCATTAAATGTACAGCGTACATGAAATGAACAATATACATAATAATGTCCAGTCAATTATGTCTACAATTGAGGTGAAAGATTGTAATGAAATTAAGAGATAAACAAAAGGCGGAAGTTAAATCAGCCCTCGTACGAGCCGGTGAAGAGCTTTTCAGGACTAATGGGTTTACGGAAACAACTATTGAGGAGATCACTGGCACAGCCGGGGTAGCAAGGGGAACTTTCTATAATTATTTTCAGACAAAAGAAGATTTAGCACTTGAGATACTTTACGAGACAGGAGAAGTAACGACAAAGCAAGTTTATGATTTTTTTGCAACCACTTCAGGAACGGATAATCAAATTCGGGCAATTATTGCTTATGCCGTCGAGTGGACCCTAAAAAAACCAGAACTCGTCTTCGTCGCCCTGCTAGAAAAGATAAAGCACGGACAAACACCAGAACATCCGCACGGGACTCTCTTCCGGAGGATGCTCACAGAGGCCTTCGAACGTGGTCAGATCGCTGGAGTTGTAACGCGAGAACGACGTCCACAGGATCTAGCTCACGATATTGATGGGTTATATATGGTTCATATCGTGAGATGGTATCATTATGGCAAACAAGAAGACCTCTTATCCGCTCTTCTATCCGCAGTTAACACCTACTTGTCAGGTGCGTTGATAAAACAGTGAGAAATTAGTTTAAACAATTGGGGGAGGTGGAAAAGTAATGGCTCTTTGGGAAGCTAAGGGGTTCTGGATGCGAGATAATATTCATTGGCCGAGACCGGTTCATCCACTTTTTGTCTCTTATGGACTCATTCCTGTCGAAGTTGGATCAGCTCGTGCCTATGAGGAATGGTCTATGCCTTCACTTAAATATGCCTATCTTGTTCTTCATGGATATGTCTTTCAACGTAATGAGCCCATTGGGGGAGACACTCCGCCGATTATGGAGAGGTTTCCGTTTCTCTTTCATTTGTGGCGGATTAACCCGAAGCTCCGAAGCCGGGTCTTGGGCTTTGGACGGTTTCTTAAGGAAAAAGGGTTTGAGAATCACGTCCATGCATGGAGGAATGTTTGGGAACCGGAAGCTCAGAGGCGTCTCAAGCCGATCCGGGACTTTGATCGCGTAAACGCGAGTCTAGAAGAACTGGCCAATCATCTTGATCAATGCTATGACTTTTTATGCTGGTCATGGAATCCTCATACAAAAGTTGTCGCGATCGGTATGTACATTCGTGGGCGCTGGGTAGAGGTATGTAAAAGACTTCTTAATCTAACAGAATATGAAGCCTACGAATTGGTTCAGATTAATGATCCCTCGGTATTAAACACGACGAATCGTCTCTTAACCTTGGCACAGCGGGCTGCTGCAGACCCGACGATTAGGGATATTTTATCTTTGCCTAGTGAAAAAGCACATCAGCGGCTATCCAATACTTGGTTTAAGGAAGAGCTCGATCAATTCCTAGAAGCTGAAGGAGATCGGCCTGCAGATAGTTTCGAATTCACACCCACGTGGAGAGAAATGCCAGAGATGCTGGTTGGGATTATCAAGGGGTTAATGGACTCATATTCATATGACTCCCTGACCGAAGACTCTGATTTTCAAGCGTACCGGCTTCAGCGGATCAATGAACTCCGCAGCACTTTAACAGGAGAGGATCGGGAGGAGTTCAACGCCTGGCTTGGATTAGCCGAGCAAGCCCAACCGTTAAGCGAAATTCATGACTACCTTTTAATGAATGTTCCCCTTAGCCATACACGTTATGATGCAATTGAGGCTGGCAGAAGATTTGTTCAGGAGAAAATTCTTGATTCTCCGGAGGACACTTTATTTCTCTACCGGGAAGAATTACTCTCAGCCCTGAGAGGAAATTACAACCTTGCTGGCTTAAAAGGGCTAGTGGCCGAGAGGAAGGCCGAGTATACCAAAAACTTCTCGTTAGTACCTCCACAAACAATTGGAAAAATGCCAATCGATCCCCCTTGGGATGTGTTTCCCCCTGTAGCATCGGAGGGGATGAAGATTTTTGTGAAACAAGCTTCCCTTATTGAAGCTGGGCAGGGAGTGTCGATGGAGCTATCTCCTGAGGGAGAGTTGTTTGGTACCCCAGGTTCTCCAGGAGTTGCAGAAGGATCCGTGCGAATTATACATACGGCTGAGAAGTTCCACTTGGTTCAAGAAGGGGAGGTTTTAGTCTGTCCGTTTACTACTCCGACTTGGACGGTACTATTTCCGCATGTGGTGGCGTTAATCACCGATTCGGGTGGAGCATTGTCCCACGCAGCAATTGTTTCCCGAGAATACAGACTTCCTTCGGTAGTCGGGACGATTAATGGAACAAAAATATTGCATAATGGGCAACGTGTCCGTGTGGACGGAGCTGCTGGAAAGATTCAAGTCCTAAAATGAGAATAGCAAAAATGAATCTTAAATGGAGAGTAATGCGATGAAATATGTACGGTTACTCCAAGAATTAACAAGAGAAGACCTATCGTTAGCTGGCGGAAAAGGGGCAAATCTTGGTGAATTAGTGTTGGCAGGAATGAAAGTACCCCAGGGTTTTGTTTTGACTATTGATGGGTACCGTCGTTGCATTACGAATGTCCATTTGCCGAAAATTAACATTAATGACTTACCAGCTTTGGAAGTTATAACTTCTAAGATTCGGATGGAAATAGAAAATGTTGACTTGCCTAATGAAGTTTCGATAGAAGTCCTTGAAGCTTATAGAAGGATGTGTTGCCCTAAAGTTGCTGTTCGTTCCTCGGCTACGGCTGAAGATCTACCAAGTTCAAGTTTTGCAGGTCAACAAGAAACTTATCTTAATATCCAAGGGGAAAGTGCAGTTCTCGCTGCCATAAAAAAATGCTGGGCTTCACTTTGGTCACTCCGAGCAGTGCAGTATCGTTCGTTACAAGGATTTGGCGAGAGCGAAGTCGCTCTTGCTGTGGTCATTCAGGAAATGGCACCGCATGAGGTCTCGGGAGTGGTCTTTACAGTTAACCCTCTTTCAAATGACTCAAGTGAGCTGGTCATTAATGCTGCACCCGGTGTCGGGGAGGCTTTAGTACAAGGCGAAATCATTCCTGATCAATGGCTAGCCAGACGTCCTGATGGTGCTGTTCTTAACTTTACTCCTGCTCCGAAGGAAGGGCAATCGCCTTCACCCTTCATTCGTACCCAACGCCCTGCCCGAGGGTGTTTAACCTCCCAACAGGTTCGGGAGTTGGCCTGTCTATGTCTCCGGATAGAAGAGCATTTCAATGGAGTACCTCAAGATATCGAGTGGAGCTATGGCTTAGGGGAGTTTTACCTGCTTCAAAGCAGGCCCATTACTACACTTAAGGCATAGTGGTTCTAAGCGCAAGACTTAATGCATTTTTAAAGCCCCTTGTCAGCTAAGGAGAGGAGAGAAGGTATGAATAGACTATTTTTGACATTAGCAATTATAGATTTGATCATTTGGGTGTTTTCAGGTTTAATGAATGTTAATTTTTTGAGAAAAAAACCGGTTTTTCGTGGTGGCTTTTTTTCAGATAAAGAGATCATTTATCCATCATTATCTGTAATAGTTGCAGCGTGTAATGAAGAAGAATCAATTAGACAAGCCGTTAGTCAACTACTGGAACAGGTTTACCCTAATTTGGAAGTGATAGTGGTGAATGATCGCTCGACTGACCATACAGAGGATATTTTGGAAGAACTTAAAAATGAATACCCCCAACTCAAAGTGATTACGATTACTGATTTGCCTTCGCATTGGTTAGGTAAGAATCATGCCGTTTATCAAGGAGCTAAACAGGCTA
>DAHVVW010000217.1 GCA_027357125.1 Clostridiales bacterium | reverse complement strand
TTTGAATTTCATTTTAAACTGTATGAACAATACAATAAGCTGATTGATGAGGCGGGCGTGGTGCCCATGGGCCTCAAAGAAATCGGCATGGATCATTACCCGGCAACTTTCTATTGGTTTGAAACGAAGTGGAATCCTTTTACCAATGTCAAGTATAAAGATTATGCCAAAGAATATCCGTTCCAGCTCATTTCTGGCCGGATTCATCAAAGTATGTCGGGTACACAGATGGTGCCCTTGCTCGGTCAAACCCCGGCCGAAGGCTTGTGGGCTCCGCTGAACGAGGAATTTGAGTATGATATCCTGGAGGGAGATGCCAAGGCCCAGGATATGAAAGTGAAGTCCCACCGGTTTAAGAAAGGGACTTGGTGTGTGGGAACGATCTCAGTTAACGCCGAGGATGCAGCGAAACTTGGCATCAAGAAGGGTGACATGATTGCAGTACAAAACCCCTTGGGCAAGGAAGTAAAGGGCAAAGCTTATGTGACTGAAGGTATCCGGCCAGGGGTAATTAAGATTGGCTTTGGCAGTGGCGGGCGTTTCAGCCCCGGACTAGGAGCTACCTATAAACAAAAAGATTATACCCCTCTGCACAATACCTTGGTTGATCCCGCTGCGATGAGTCCCATTATGGGCTTTCCAAGTTACGCAGACATGGTGGTAAAAATTAAGAAAGTATAGAACACATTAGGAAAAGGATGCGACCGGGATGAAGTGAATCCGGATTAAGGATTCTTCATCCTGGTCCGTTCGGGGAGGACTTTATGGATAATGACTTGAATATTGGTGAGCCGGAGGATCTGATGGTGATGCAGACCAACCCGGACAGGAATCAGGCAAGCTGGCTCGACCGCACCGAGATCTATGGATTGCTCCGCCTCTTTTTTCTGACCGGACCGGGTACAGAGCTTATTTCTGCTTTGCCGGTGCTCCAAATGAAAAGCCCCGAAGCACGTATATCAGAATTTAATGCCCATTTAGAAGATCTACAAAAAACAATTGAGAGCGAGTCTAACCAAAGTATCACTCGATGGCAAACTGAGTTTACGAGGCTTTTTATCGGGCCGGGCAAGGCTCCGGCTTATCCGTACGAGTGTGTCTATCGTTCTCCCAACCGGCTGCTAATGCAAGAAATCACGGGTGAGGTTAGACAATTCTACCTAGAGCAGGGACTGATAATGGAAAGGCTCAATACTATACCGGACGATCATCTTGGGGTGGAATTAGAGTTTCTCCTTTATTTAAGTCAGAAGATGCTGGAACGGCCGGAGGAAGCTTTAACCTATGCCGGGACCCAAAGGGAGTTTCTGCGGAACCATATCCTATCGTGGATTGACGATTTTGTCAACGATATTCTTAACAACACGAATGAACCTTTTTTTCAGCACCTAGCATTACTATTACGAGACTTTGTGCATTGGGACGAGCGATTTCTAGGTGAATTCAAAGTCGTGTCTTAATTAAAACTTCAGAGAACTAAAACATTTAACATTAACCCTTAATTTGAGGTGTAGCCTATGTTAACAACATTTGGATTTTTGTCACCGACGACGGCAGTAATTGTACTTGTTATCGCACTTGTAATCTTTGGACCCGGCAAATTGCCTGATATTGGAAAATATTTGGGCAATGGAATTAAAGAATTCAAGACTGCCACGAATGACGAAGTAAAGCCACATAAGGATGAGCCAACAAATAACTTAAATGCAAATGACTCAAAAACGGCATAAGTTAGGGAAAACGTCTAAACAACAAAGTTTCCCTCCTTCTTAAATATATAGTGGCAATGGTGCAGGACAGTAATCCTGCACCATTGCTGTGCTAATGCAGAGGTATCAAGGGGCGCGCCTGATGTCCCAGATGGGTGGGTAAAACCCACAACAACGAACAGTATTTGATTTTCAGACTGTCCCCAGATGAATCGGGTAAGGGCTACAGACTGCTCGTTGTTATGACCTTGGGAGAGACTCTTCGGAGAGCTTTCCAGATAAATTCTACTTATCAAAGACAGGTAAAAACCTTACATTAAACTAGGTTTTTACCTGATATTACGTACCTATCCTTTAGAGTAGAATTATCATTGGATAATTGACGCATCCTTACTGTATTTGTGGGAGGCAAGCATATGACTGAAATGAAAACTTTCGGATACCGCAACTATTTAGAGGAGATCTATTGTTTTCTAGCTGTATGTTATTTAAAAGAGCCTAAGTTTGGCCCAACTACGGCTTTGCTAGAAAAAAATATGGAGTTCCTGCACAAGAGCTTAAAAGGATCCGAACTTTACAAACAGGTTGATCTTTGCTATACAGACTGGCTGGCTCATACACGGTTCCGCCGCAAGATTAAAGAAGATTATATAGGGCTTTTTCAACAATCCATAATTGTGATTTCCGGTCTGCTACCACGTGAGACATACTACCGCGACACGCATATTCTAACGAAACACTACAACGGTAAATCATCTAATGAAATAGTTTCCTTTTATAATAGCGCCTGTCCCGATTTTGTGCCTGACAGCGGGGAGGCCCCTGATCACATCGGAAACGAGCTGATGTTTGCGGCCAACCTGGTCAGGGAAGCGATGAAAGCGAACCAGTCTGGCAATCAGGTCCTGGCTGAGTATTATGCTCACCTGCGCTGCAGCTTCTTGGCCAAACATATGCTTAGATGGCTTCCCGACTTCTGCCGCGATGTTCATGAAAAGGCAAGCACAGCTTTTTACCGCACGGTTGCCGATCTGACTATCTACTTTGTCCGCCAGGATTACGACAACCTGCAGGCCAGATTTAAATCCGAACAAGTTGCTTCGGGTAGCTGTTAAGTAAGATAAAACTATTGCATGTACTGGCTTTTCTATGGCATTTTCTCTTGTCAGGGTTTTTCCGGATTGTAACTTTATTAAATTTGTTCTAAGATCAGAGGGGACTTGTGCGCAGAAGATGCTCTCTGGTCTTTTTGTGTTTGAGACGGTGTAACACTTTTGAAACAGATCAAAGGTGGGCAAGCTAAGGTCGGAAATCGACTGGATTTGGATGGCGGTGTTTTTTTGACACGTAGGGACATATTGCGTTTGGGGAAAGCAGTTCTGGTTATCACTGGTCTTTACGCTCTTTATCCGGTGAGCCGGTACTTAAACGGCGGTTTCAAGACTGCTTCCGCCCTAACAGTGGCTAAAAAAGACTTACTTCAGCGCAACGAGTGGCAAAAGATTGGAGACTCGAGGGCTTGGCTTAGGCAGGGCCAGGATGGGGTGGAGGGCATTTTGGCCACTTGCACGCATCTGGGGTGTGAGGTTAGGTTCGAAGAAAATAGCAAACAATGGGTCTGCCCCTGTCATGGGAGCCGCTTTGCTGAAAATGGCGAGCTGGTGCAGGGGCCGACCTCTGAGTACGATGCTCTGAAGCTTCAATGCCTGGACTGCATGGCACGCACACGGAAAGCCCAGGGTTTGGACGGTAACGCTCCAGGATGACCTGGCCTTCGTGGAAAAGATCAACCCGGTTTTTCCAACCTTGCTCATATAAGATCTTGCAAACCCGCAAAGGAGAGGAATTGCCCTGGGTGCGTTGGGAGAACAATACCTTATTTCTCTATCGCAAGACGGACGGTCAAAAGTATGAGATCCCTGTGGTCGCGCAGCAAGTGTCGTCAAGAGGTGGATAAGCAGACATCCAATGACTGTCATAAATGTCATGACGTAGCGGGAAACTTGCATCCCTCTCCTTAAAGAGGAATGGTTTAATTATTGTCGAATAATTCACAGGGAAAGAAAATACAAAGGAGGGACAAGGTATGTCTTTTAAGGTGCTCCGTACAATTCGGGCCAAGTATCGTCTCATGCTCTTTCCGGGCTTGATCATGCTTGTGCTCTTGTTTGCCGGCGGCTGCCAAAGCGGACAAACTCTTCCTTTTGCTAGCATTAAACCTTCAGACCATAGTAAGGTGAATCCCCAGCCGACGGACAACAAGAATGTCCTGCGGGTCGGCGTTTCATCGGTTCTTTCCCCAAGGGAAACGCTGGACAATTACCGGGTATTTGCCGAATACCTGCAAAAAAAAGTGGGCCGCCCGGTTCAGCTTGTGCAGCGCCAAACCTATAAGGAAATCAACGAACTGGTGCGTGACAACGGAGTGGATGTGGCGTTTATCTGTTCCGGCGCCTATGTCATGGGCAGCGGGGACAACCTGGAGCTGCTGGCTGTACCTGAGGTGAACGGCAAGTCCACTTACCAGTCTAATATCATTGTCAATAGCAGCAGCAAGCTGTATCATTTCACTGATCTAAAGGGACAGGTGTTCGGCTTTACCGATCCGATTTCGTTTTCCGGCACGATCGCTCCCAGCTTCATGGTAAGTCAGCTTGAGGCCA
>DAHVVW010000216.1 GCA_027357125.1 Clostridiales bacterium | reverse complement strand
TATCCCAAAAAAAATAGTGAACTTAAAAAAAAGAAATATGTAATATTAACCGCTGCAAAGCGTTTCACGGAAAACTGTTTCCTAAGCCATTGAATTACCGGCTCAATGACCAGAGCCAGAACATAAGCCACAATGAACGGCAGGAAATGCGGCAATACGTAATACAGAGCCAGAGGAAAGAGAATTACCCCGGCAATTATGCCGATAGTCACCAGTACTTTGCGCACAAAAACGTCCATAATTCAACCCCTTCTGATATTTAATGCGCGTCAACGCTTCGCCTTGAGTTTGGAGAACAAGCTATTTTTTGTGCACTGCCTGTACAAAAAAAGATATTCCCAAAGTTGCAATGAAGATAAAGAACAGTATTTCAATGCTCACAAGCATCCGCGAGCCTATTGTCAGAGGAACGATGTCACCCGCTCCGGCTGTGGCGAAAGTGAGAATACTGAAATACAAAAAAGAAAAGAATTTCTCTACCGGGTCTTCCCCAATTTTCCCTTCAAAGGTCTGCGGGAACAAAGTATAAATCAGATCGTACACGGACGCAAAGTATAAAATGCAAAGATTAAAGGAAAGACCGATCGGTATTAAGCCGTCCGCAGGCTTGGAATCATGGTCAACAATCTCAAGCAGGATATACGCACCCAGGGCCGCAGCTGCAAAAACAGAATAAAGGTTAATGGCAAGCAGGACCCCTTTCGCATCGCTCTCCACTTCCCTGCCATCCCCTGCAATAACAAGAGAAATTCCTGTACCCACGAGCGCAGGCCCAAGAAGCAGGGATTTTCGGCTGCCTGTACTAGCCTGAGACTGTGGTAAAGCATAGGTATGAGTCGCGGGATATCGCCTACCCGGCGGATAATAAGGATTAAACCCTAAGCGTTCATTCACACTGCTCCCTCACTCCACTAATCTTGAGTTAGGATCTCCTGTAGCCTCATACCATAATATTCCATGCAAAGTGAAGTTGCCCCTATCCCCTAAAACCTGCCGGAACGAAAGATTGAAAACAAGAGCCATAAAAACATAAGGGCTGCCACCACGAACCCTGCTTCCATCGCGGGGATTTTCCAGAAGATCACCGGTTTATTTCCTAACGAGGAAGCAATGATAAGTCCAGTCATGACAATGCTGAAGGAGAGCAAGACAATACTAAAGGAAAGCTGATTGCTGATCCGGTCCAGCTTTCTCAAAAAGCTATCAAGTTCCCGCACACTTATCTCCAGACGCGTTCGTCCTTGCAGCATTGTGCGCAGGAGGTCTTTCATCTGGTGCGGCAACTCTAAGAGAATTCCCCCGTATTCATTAATATTGGCCCAGGCCTTGTTAAGCACATTCACAGGCCGATAACGCTCACGCAAAAGTTTAAGTCCAAAAGGCTTAGCGATGTCAAGTATGCTCAGCTCCGGGTCGAGCTTGGCTACAATTCCTTCTAAAGTAAGAATAGCTTTGCCCAAGAGCGTCAAATCTGCGGGAATCAAAATACAATGGCGGAAAGCCACTGCAAACAGTTCATTCACCGCCTCCCCCAAATGAATCTGGCTTAAAGGCACTCCTAAATATTTCTCCCGTAAATCGTCAACATCCTTGCGCAGGATCGGAAGCTTGACATCGTCCGGGACCAGGCCCATTTGGAAGATCGCCCTGATCATGTCCTCGGTCTTCTGCTTCATGAGGGCAATCACGAGCGAGGCAAAGTGCTGTTTCATATCGGGTGAAAGTCTGCCAACCATACCAAAATCAATTAAGGCTATGATCCCGCCCGGTAGCACTAAAATATTTCCCGGATGGGGATCAGCATGGAAAAAACCCTCAATTAAGATTTGCTGTAAAATCGTCTTGGCCAAGGTTTCCGCAATACTCTTGCGGTTGTACCCCTGCTCCTCAAGTTCTTCAAGGCAGCTGAGCTTTAGCCCCTCAACATACTCCATAATTAAGACTTTCTTAGTGGTATGCTCCCAGAAAATTTGCGGGATATGTATCCTGGGATCATCAGCAACCTGCCGAGAAATTTTTTCCGCGTTTCTGCCTTCGATGGTATAGTCGAGTTCGGCGCGTAGGGAACGGGCAAACTCCCCAGCCATCTCGGTCACTTTGTACTGCTCAGCCCAGCTTAACCGGTGCTCAGCCAAGGCCGCCAAGTCCAGAAGTATTTCCAAATCTGTCTGGATTACACCGCTGATCTGCGGTCTCTGAACTTTAACCGCCACTTCCTCCCCACTAAGTAGGACTGCCCGGTGTACTTGTCCAATCGAAGCCGCTGCCAGAGGAGACTCTTCAAACTCAAGAAAGATCTCACCTATGTCCGCACCTAATTCTTCCTTGATAATAGTTTTAACTTCCGCAAAAGAGAAAGAGGGCACTCTGTCCTGCAGATGCTCCAGTTCCTTAATAACCCCAGCCGGAATCACATCCGGCCGCGTACTGGCTATCTGCCCTATTTTAATGAAAGTGGGCCCTAATTCTTCGATAACCCTGCGCACCCGTTCCCCTACTGATTTAGGGTCAGGCTCCTCCCGCTCCCGGAATAAGCGTATGGGTAGAGAAAGCAGCTGCGAAAGTCCCAGTTCCTCCACCACCAAGCCAAAGCCATGCCTGACTAGGACAGCGGCCACATCCCGATAACGTCCCAGATGACGAATGCGTTTGCCAAGCATGTTTCAGTCCCCTTCATAGCATAAAGGCCTGAATTTTCTTCAGGCCTACACTCATACTATTGTTCGTTCTCTTTGCTTTCCAGCTTCGCCAAACGCTCTTCCAGGCGTTTAATTTCCTCTTTAGTTGGGATGTTCAGTTCAGACAGGAGCTTGTTAAACTGTTCCCGGATAACTCGCTGCAGTTCTTTTTGCCCCTCTTCCCCTTTTACGATAAGCTCATTTACCAGTTCCTTGGATTCGGCTGTCGAGACCTCTCCTTTTTTCACCAGGTCATCCACGACCTTTTCAATCTGCTCCTTGCTCGCAACTGCCACCCCCAGCCCGAGAGCCAATCCTTTTTTCAGCAGGTCTTTCATTAATATTCCCTCCCTGTTCTTTAATTAGGCTGCCCTGAAAAAGCCATGAATTTTTTAAGGAACACTAAGTAGTCACTGTCAATTCGTGCGCGCACTTCGGACACGTCACTTTAATTCGGCCCTTATTCACAGGCACGCGCATTTTCTGGGAACACTGCTCGCACTGGATTAAGCGATGGTCTATTAGCTGCAAAAGTTTGGCCCGATCAAACCCAACCACTACTTCATCCCCGATCAGGAACGTAGGCACTCCGCTAATCCCACGTTTTTGCAGCTCCATCCGGGCTTCGGTATCCTTATTAATATCCCGCTCTATGAAATAAATATTATGCTGGGAAAGAAACTCTTTCCCCATCGTACAATACGGTCAGGTCTGAGTCGTAAAAATAGTGACCTTTTTCATCGTAGTGAACTTTAACCTCCTACTCACACTATATGGCATGGGCTTTAAGCTTGATATTATTATACCCTTAAGGGCCAGATTCTTCCACTCAAAAACAAAAAGAAGGTATTGATATACCTTCCCTCGGATGCAATTCAACTTATAATGCCATTATTTTTTTCTTTACCCCTATAACCAAATCAAAAAGTTCCACTAGGAGAATAATTCAGACACGGCGGTTTTATGGAATCAAGGTGTATAATGAGGGTGCAAAAAGTAGTGGCAGGTTTTTACCAAACAGGAGGTTGATTGGGATGGCTATTTTGCAAGTTCCTGTCGAAATATCTAACCGTCACATCCATTTGTCCCAAGCGCATATCGAAGCTTTATTTGGCCCAGACTATCAGCTTACTCCACACAAGGAACTAAGCCAGCCCGGCCAATTTGCCTGTACCGAAACTGTTACCCTTGTCGGACCGAAAGGGTCAATCGTCGGTGTGCGTGTGCTCGGCCCGGCCAGGTCTGCTTCGCAAATAGAGCTGGCAGCAACTGATACCTTCAAATTAGGGGTAAGGCCGCCTGTACGGGATTCCGGCGATTTGATGGGTACGCCCGGCCTGCAGGTTGTTGGCCCCAATGGCAAGCTTGAGCTTGAATGCGGAATTATTATTGCTGCCCGGCATATCCACATGACTCCTAAAGAAAGCTTGAAGTTCGGCCTTAAAGACGGAGCACATATGTCCGTAGCAATCCCGGGCCCACGCGGCGGCGTTTTTAACAATGTCCTGGTGCGGGTTAGCCCTCAGTCAGCATTATTTATGCACATTGACACTGATGAAGGAAATGCTTTTGCTTTGCATAATGGGGATTTAGTGAATGTCTCGGTTGGAAAATTACTTCAAGTAGCGAAATAACTTAAATTGTAAAATAATTAATTAGCCAGCAAGAATCAAAATCTTGCTGGCTGTTTTTTTAATCTTATTTTAATGGTTAAGATGCC
>DAHVVW010000215.1 GCA_027357125.1 Clostridiales bacterium | reverse complement strand
TGACCCCAAACCTGATTAGTTCTGCGTCATCCTTACTGAACATAGCCATTAAAGCACCGGGAAAAACCTGAGTGAGCAGAAAGCCTGTAGTAGTAATGACTGTAGCCCAAAAAGCGCCCAGCTTCAGGGCTGTTTTGACCCTATTGTATTTGCGCGCGCCATAATTATAACCTATGATCGGCTGCGCTCCTTGGTTAAGGCCGAATACCGGCATAAAAATCAGCATCACAATGCTGTTGATAATTCCCATGGCTGCAATTGCCAAGTCCCCGCCATAGTGGGCAAGGCTTTTATTAAAGAGAACTGTAATTAGACTCGCTACCAGTTGCATGGCAAACGGAGACATACCTATGGCTAAAATCCCTTTGACAATAGCAAAGTCAAGCCTGAGGTTGTGAATACGCAAACGCAGCATAGCCCGCGACCCCAGGAAATAAGAAAGCACCCACACCGAGACGACAACTTGAGAAATGACTGTGGCCAGCGCCGAGCCCACAATTCCCAAGTGAAGGCCGAAGATAAAGATTGGATTAAGAATAGTGTTCAGCACCGCCCCTAAAATCATAGTAAACATGGCCGTTTTGGGGTTACCCTCAGCCCTGATGAAATTATTCATCCCAAACCCGACATTTTGAAAAGCCGCCCCTAGCAGGAGGACTTTGATATACTCCCTGGCATAAGGCAGAACTTCCGCGCTCGCTCCAAACTGTATGAGCATAGCATCCATAAACAGATATGAAAGCAGCGTAATGCCGAGTGATATCCCTATTAAAAGCAGAAAAGAGTTGCCGACAATAAGCTCTGCTTCCTCTTTTTTCTTTTCCCCCAGCCTGATGGATATTAAGGATGTCGCTCCCAGACCAATTAACATACCAAACGCCATAATCAGCAGCGGAATCGGAAACGTAAGCGCGATCCCGGAGAGAGCGAGCGAGCCCACCCCATGTCCGACAAAGATTCTATCGACAATGTTGTATAAGGCATTCACCAGCATGCCGATAATCGCAGGTATCGAGAATTTAAAGAGCAGTTTCCCTATTTTTTCTTCCCCTAGTTGTTTGGAACGATCCGTCATATAACCCTACCTCGTGCGATTGCTATTTGTGGATACAGTTTTGAGTGATTGAACGACAGAACTATTTTACCACAAATCATCTTAGTTGATTGCAAAAATGTTTCAGAACTTACTCCTTAACCGTTCACTCCCCCTTCTCAACCGCTGAGGGAGGATTTGTTGTACCTTCAGGGTATAGAGGTGTAAGATAATATTAGATAATTCTGAATTAACGGAGGATATGGTTATGCCTGAGCATCAACTTGATTTCCCCCCTTTCAATATCCTCCCAGCAGATGTTTTAGCTGAACTACGGGGAAAGCTCATCCTTAAGACCTACCCTAAAGATGGCTACGTTTTCGAGCAAGGGCAACCTTCCCTCGGCTATCTGTTCATCATCCTGTCCGGAGCGGTCGGCATCGACGTACCCGGGGAAAAAGGAATTCCGAACGTTGTCGGTCTGCGCTATGCGGGAGATTTCTTCGGTGAAACTGTCATCTTGACCGGAAAAACTTATCCTGTCTCGGTCAAGGCTGTAGAAGAACTTACCTGTTATTTACTGGATAAGGAGACTTTTGAAAATCTGCTCCGGACTTATAAAGATTTCGCCGGATTTTTTAATAACATCCTCACCGACCGCCTGCGCTCCCTTTATGAAGAAATGGTGCGAGAACAGAACTGCGATTCCTACGGTCTTGGCTCAGAACCGTTTAAAAATCGGGTGAGCGACATCATGTCTACACCTATCATCACCTGCCCACCTGATACTCCTGTCAGCCACATCGCCCGCATTTTAGCGCAGCAGAAAATCAGTTCTGTCGTTATAACCTCTACCAGCGGCAAATTCCTAGGCCTGGTTACAGAACGTGATCTAATTGCTAAAGTGCTGGCCCTGGATTGCAATCCCGCCTTAGTGTATGCTGCAGATATCATGCACAAGGATGTCCCCATCCTGCCGCCTGACGCTTTTTACTACCAAGCAGTCCTTACCATGATTAAACGGCAGGGAAAATATGTCTTAGTCACAGAACACTCCGTTCCCTTAGGCATTGTGACTATCGGCGATTTAACGCGAGCCCGCACAACCAGCACGCTTGCTCTCGTTGGTCAAATTGAGTCTGCCGCCAGTCCTGATGAATTGGCCAACACTGCCTCGGCCATCAACAGCATTACAGCAGCCATGGTTAATGACAAAGCTCCCGCCAATGAAATTTGCGAAGTGGTGTCTGAATTGAATGACCTCCTTGCCCGCCGTTTTTTAATCCTTGCAGAAGAAAACTTAGCCTCCCAGGGCTGGAGCCAACCCCCTGTTCCTTACTGCTGGCTCAGTTTGGGCAGCGGCGGCCGCAAAGAACAGACTCTTTCTTCAGATCAGGATAATGCTATCATCTATGCCAATCCCCAGCCAGACCAAGAGGAGGAAGTTAAGCGCTATTTTGCCGCTTTAGCTGCCTTCGTTGTCGAAGGTCTGGAAAAAGCAGGCTTTAAAAAGTGCCCCCATAATATAATTGCCACCAACCCCGAGTGGTGCCAATCCCTTACTTCCTGGAAAAATACGGGCTACAATTGGATTTTCTCTCCTACGCCTGAGTCTTTCCGCCAATTTACTCTTTTTCTGGATTACCGTCCGGTCTACGGACAGGAAAGCCTAGCCCAGGAACTGCGTGAGTATGCCTACCGCCTTTTCAGGCTGGCTCCGACTATCTTGCACCATTTGGCCAAAGACGACCTGCATACACGCGCCCCCTTAAGTATTTTTAAGCAAATAATTCTCGAGAAAAGCAAAGAGCATAAACATGAATTAGATGTCAAGAGGTCTGCTTCGATTCACATTGTTGACTGTGTCCGGATTTTCGCCCTGCGCGAAGGGGTTCACGAGACTTCCACCTTAGCGCGCCTCAATAAGCTGGTACAGTTGGAAGCATTTTCGGCAGACGATGCGGAATATTTCGAGGCTGCCTATCAATCCTTGATGATGTTCAGGATTAGGGGCAACTTGGAAAAAGTAAGCGCAGGACAAATTCCTGACAACTATCTTAACCCCGATAAGCTGAGTAAACGGCAGCAGTCAGTCTTGCGTGAAAGCCTAGTCGCAGTCGACCGCCTGCAGAACCTGACCGGAATGGCATTTAGAGTAGATTAAATAAAAGTGAGAGGGGGGTGGGACAGTGCTGCTTAACGCTATCACTTTTCTAACCAGAAAATCTTCAGATAATGATATTTTGGCTAACTCCCGCGGGCTCGACGGGGTCCTTGAAAAGCTGAGCAAGCTAAGACAAAATGTTTGGCCCGAGCGTCTCCTTACCGGGGAATTCATAGTTTTCGACACAGAAACTACCGGTCTCAACTTCAAAAAAGGAGATGAAATTATCTCCCTGGGTGCAGTTAGGATCTCCAACGGGGAAATAACCGCCCACTTTCATGAGTATGTTAACCCCTTGCGCGAAATTCCGGCCGTAGCTACAGGAATTACCGGAATCACCAACGAAATGGTAGCTGACAGCCCGGACGTCTTAGAGATCTTGGACAGCTTTCTTGACTTCAAGGGCACTACCCCTTTGATAGCTCATAATGCCGCCTTCGATCTGGGCTTTGTCAACAATAAACTACGCAAATACTGTGGGTATAAGCTTCCGACTCCCGTACTTGACACTTTTGTCCTGTCCCACCTTCTCTTTCCCTTGGCTGAGCACCACTCGCTTGACCATCTCGCCCAAACTTACAGAGTGCCGGACGCGGGCCGTCACACTGCCCTCGGAGATGCCATCATCACCGCCAAAGTTTATACCGCCATGACCAAAGAATTGAACGACCACGGCATCAGCACCACGCATGAGCTCTACCGCTACCTTCAATACAAGCGTCTGACATGAACACTTTTCACTTAAAAATAATTGACGGCATCCAGCCGCAAACAATAAGGGTTGAAGCGCTCTCAAAAAGCCTTCAACCCCTTTTACATGTCTTGCACTAGCATCCCGCTATTTACTCCAATTTGTCTTACATACCCTCGATTAAATAGACATTATTATCAAGAATAATATGAATTATAATAGCAACATAACCTAAAGTTGAATTATGATATCATAAAATTTGTACAATGACCTATCTATTCCCCTGATAAGCATATTTATCAAGCCAAACGGGTGATATCTCCTGGTCGACGGTTTGAATGGACTTCAAAGATCGTTCCCGTTTGGTGTACTTCCATTCACAAAAATATTTTGGCTGTTGGCCTTAACTATCTTTACACTAGCATTTTTTTTGATACAATTAAATCCATATTCATTAGGAAAGTTCTGAATAATTAGAATTGTACAAAAGGGGGTGAGATAGTATGAGTTTTTAGGGCTTACCGAC
>DAHVVW010000214.1 GCA_027357125.1 Clostridiales bacterium | reverse complement strand
TGCGCTATCACCAACACCGTACGCCCCCGGCACAGCTCCTCCAAGGCCTGCTCAATCCGGGCCTCAGCCACAACATCCAAGCCTGCCGTTGGTTCATCCAGGATGAGCAGAGGTGCATTTTTGAGAAAGGCCCGGGCCAAGGCAATCCGTTGCGCCTGACCGCCGCTGAGCCGTAAGCCCCCTTCTCCCACCCGGGTTTCATACCCCAATGGCAGACGGGCAATAAACTCCTCAGCCCCGGCCAAACGGGCTGCCTCCCTAATCTCTTCCTCGCTGCTCTCTCTCCGGCCCCAGGCAATATTATCCCTCACACTGGCGCTGAATAGGCTGGGAAACTGGGACACCACCGCCACATGCCGGTACCATTCATCCCGGGATAAATCCCTGAGCCGCCTCCCGTTTACCAGGATTTCCCCCGCCAAGGGCTCCGCAAATTTCAGTAGAAGATTAACAACACTCGTCTTCCCGGCCCCACTCGGACCCATTAAGGCGATCTTCTGCCCGCAGCCCAGAGAAAAGCTCACCCCAGCTAAAGCCAAAGGGCTTGCGCCGGATTGACTCTCGCAAGTCTCCCCGGCGTAGGCAAAAGTGACCTCGCGGAATTCCACCTCAACCTCGTCAGCCTTAAATAGAGTTTCCTCTCTACCTTCTCTACCTTCTCTACCTTCTCTGCCCTCCCCATTCACGCTCTCTCCCTGAGAGGATGGTTCCTCCGCCAGGAGGGCAAAGATTTTTTCCGCCGCGTTCACCCCGGACATAGCAGTATGAAAGGAACTGCCCAGTTGACGCAAGGGCAGGTATACTTCCGGGATAATTTGCAGCAGGAAAAAGGCATCCACAAAAGAAAGGCGGTTTTCCACCAGGCGCAAGCCCAGGGAAACCGCCACCAGCGCCGTGCTGATCGTCGCCATGAATTCCAGAACCAAAGCGGACAGAAAAGCGATCCGCAAGACGGCCAGCGTCTCAACCCGAAACTCATCGCTAATCCTAGCGATGACCTGGATTTGATCACGGCTACGCCCAAAGATCTTCAAAGTTTCAAGCCCCTTTAGCATATCCAAGAAATGCCCGCTCATCCGGCTGAGGCTTTGCCACTGCTGTTTGGCCTTTTGATCAGCCATTTTACCGATAAGGATCATAAATAAAGGAATCAAAGGGACAGTCAGGAGCACGATCATCCCGGTAATAAAATCAACCGGAAAGATGAAAAGAAGCAAGGTTAATGGAACAAGGGCTGCCAAAGCCAATTGGGGAAGATAACGGGCAAAATATTCTTCAAGCGCATCCACCCCGGCGGTAAAGAGAGTGAGCAATTCTCCTTCCTTTTCCCCGCGCACATATAGAGGCCCCAGGAAAAGCAAGCGGTCGAGCAGACGGCGGCGCAGGGAATCTTTAACCCGCACAGCCGCCCGTACCGCCCACACGGAACTCAACCATTGCCAGAGAGCCCGCAAGATCATGAACAAGAGGGTCAGTCTAAGCCAAGGCCAAAGCTCCACTAAATCGTTTCCGGCCAGAAAAACTCCGTTGACAACCATTGCCAGATACTTTGCTTGGAAAACCGTACCCAAGCTTACCAGCCAGGCAAAACCCAGAGCCAAGGCCAGATACCCCGCAACTCCCTTGGCCTCCCCTAACATTCTCTTGTCCAGCATCTCTCTATCCCCCAAAAGTAATCTGCTTATGCTAATTCTCTCTGTTCACGCTCAATCCTCTTCCCTTGCCTAAAAATCAGCTTTAATAGTGGAGGTCTCTCTCTGTCACACGTTTCCGGAATACCCAATAAGTCCAAGCCTGATAAAGAAGGACAACCGGCACCAGCGTCAAGGCCACAATGGTCATGATCTTTAACGTATACGGACTGGAAGAGGCGTTATATATCGTCAGGCTCCAAGCCGGGTTCAAACTGGAAATCATGACTTGAGGGAACATTCCGGCAAAAACGGCGCCAGTTAAAGTCAAGATCGTTCCCGCATTAAATCCGAAAGCCAGACCTGCCCGTCCCTGCCGCAGGAAGTAATAAGCCACGAGGAGAGTCAGGAACGCAAGGACCAGAAAGAGGACAGCAAGCGGTTTCGTGAACAGCGAGGTTTGGAAGAAGGTTAAGACCGCTAAGAGCGCCACCAACAGAATTGTCACCAAGCCGGCCTTTGAGGCTGTCTCTTGCGCTCTGCGCGCCAACTCCCCTTCTGTCTTCAAGGATAGGTAGAGCGCGCCGTGCCAGATGAAAAGGGCCAGAAACACCAGTCCCCCAGCCACAGTAAAGGGAGTCAATAGGTCAAAGAAAGTCCCGGCATACTGCATCTGCCCGTTAATGGGCACCCCGCGCAGGAGATTGGCAACTGCCACGCCCCAGAGCAAAGCCGACAGGAAGCTTCCCAGAAAGAGCAGCCGGTCCCACAGAGTGCGCCAGGCCGGGCTGCGGTCACTGGAGCGGAACTCAAACGCCACTCCCCGCACAATTAAAGCAAATAAAATGAGGAAAAGCGCCAGATAAAAACCGCTGAAAAGGGTTGCATACCAGTTGGGAAAAGCAGCGAACATCGCTCCCCCGGCGGTAATCAGCCACACTTCGTTCCCATCCCACACCGGGCCAATGGTGTTGATCAGCACCCGCCGCTCCGTGTCATTTTTCCCTAAGAAGGGAAGTAAAATCCCGACCCCATAATCAAACCCTTCCAAAAAGAAGAAGCCGGCAAACAAGATCGCAATCAGGATGAACCACAAAGTATTTAAGTCCATAAGGACGCCCCCTTCCCTGAAGTTCCCGGCGCTTCGTTCAGCACAGCATCCTCCGGTCCTGCCTTAATAAATTTAACCAGCAGGTAGACATCCGCAACCGCTAACACGCCGTAAATCACGGTAAATCCGATTAACGTAGTCAGAACCACTCCGCCGGAAACGATGGGAGAAACCGCTGAAGCTGTCTTTTGCAAGCCATAAACAATCCAAGGTTGACGTCCGACTTCAGTCAAATACCAACCGGCGGTATTGGCAATATAAGGCACAGCAATCGTCCACAGGAGTAGCTTCAGATATTTCCGGCGATTTTCCAAATCGCCCTTGCGCCAATAGTACCAGACCAGGAGCAGCATCAGGAGCAGCCAGCCCCCAGCTAAAATCATGAAACGGAAGCTCCAGAAGAGAGAGGTTACCGGGGGAATATAATTGCCGGGGCCGTATTTCGCCGCGTCCGCCGCTTGCAATTCCTTGATCCCCTGAACTTCCTGACTGCCGGAAATGAGGCTTAAAACCCCAGGTACTTTCAGAGTGAACGTATTCGTTTGATTCTGTTCGTCAATACCGGCAACCAAGTTAAAATCCGCAGGGTTCTGCGTCTCCCAATGGGCTTCCGCTGCCGCCATTTTCATCGGTTGGGTCTGAACCAGATACTGTCCCTGTAAATGTCCGATACCCACCAGCAAAACCGTCGCAATCACACCGAACGTAAGGGCCAGCTTAACTGAACGCCGATAGAGTTCCAGGTGATTTTTGCGCAAAAGATGATAAGCACTTACACCCAGAACAAAGAAAGACGCTGTCACATATCCGCTTAAGACGGTGTGGGGAAATTGGTACAAGACATGGGGATTTGTCACCAAAGCGCCAAAGTCAGTCATTTCCGCCCTGCCGTTGCGCAGAACGTAACCGACAGGCTCCTGCATAAAAGAATTGGCAATTAAGATCCAGAGAGCGGAAATATTGCTGGCTAAGGCCACCAACCAAATAAAGAGCGCGTGCAATTTCGGAGAAAACCGCTCCCACCCAAAAATCCAAAGTCCCAGGAACGTTGACTCGATAAAGAAGGCCAGCAGCGCTTCCACCGCCAAAGGGGCTCCGAAAATATCCCCCACAAAACGGGAATATTCCGACCAGTTCATGCCAAACTGAAATTCCTGAACCAGCCCGGTCACCACACCCATGGCAAAATTAATGAGGAAGAGCTTGCCCCAAAACTTGGTCATCTTTTTGTACGCTTCATTCCCGGAACGGACATACATTGTTTCCATAATTGCAACCAAGATGGACAAACCTAAGGTTAACGGGACAAAAAGAAAATGATAGCTTGAGGTCACGGCAAACTGTAGCCGGGCAAGCAATAAACCATCCATAAATTCCCCTCCATTCACACTAAGTTCATTACCCTAAAACTACCGAACTAAAAAACCTACCCTCCTTTCATCTGTGGCACCTTCGTGCCGAATTGAGTGCAAACCTTAATATAAGTATACTCATTGGGTATAGTTTTAAGCCAAAATTTTTTACCCTACCCTAGATAAGATCAGCCACCACGTAACTCTGGAAATCGAGCCGCAGTCTGCTCTGAATTTGAGCCATTGCCGCATGAATCTCACAGGTCGCCGACCCGTTTTTACTGCACAAATCGGGACTTACCAAGCAGCGGTTCAACTTAATCGGACCCTCGACCG
>DAHVVW010000213.1 GCA_027357125.1 Clostridiales bacterium | reverse complement strand
GAGAATTATTTTGTGGCCCGCACCAAGAGCAGTTTTATCCCATCCTGGCAACGGCGGGAAAGCTGCCTCAGGAGATATCCGGGTCTTGCTGCTTTCCTCGAAGATAAACAGCAAGGGGGGGTACTTATTGCGGGCAAAGTGGTGCTCGATGCCTGGAGTGTAAATGCCACAGGGGTGGCTGATCTGGCATCGTCCTTGTCACGGCTTGAGGGACAAATTTTGCGCAATCAGCCGCAGGATGCTCTAGCTAATTTTCTTAATTCGATCGGTATCGAGCCCTTTGTAATCCAGCAGGAAATGGCCCTTGACCTCTAGCTCCATCTTGATCTGAATAAATACCTTGTAAGCTGGGGATGTTCCTAGCAGAAGGGAGAGATTCGATGGAGCTTAGTGGATCAGGCAGGGGAAATTAAGGAGCATCCCACAGCTTTCGTTGAAGTGGAACAGGCTGTGTCAGAGTTGTTATTCGTGGTATAATGTTTCTGTGTCCCTCAGCTAAGATGCTGAGGGTTTTTCCAAATGTTGTGGGAAAGGAGAATTAGATGATCGAAGAACAGTATCAGCTATGGTCCGAGAATCCCTATTTTGATGTGGATATAAGGAGGGAACTTCTGGAAATAAAAGATCTCAAAGAAATCGAGGATCGGTTTTATACCGACCTGGAGTTCGGTACCGGAGGGTTAAGAGGAGTTCTGGCAGCCGGCAGAAACCGCATGAATAAATATGTGGTGCGCAAAGTGACGCAAGGATTAGCAGATTTTATATCCGAACACGGACCGCAGGGCAAAGAGAGAGGGGTCGTCATCGCTTACGATTCGCGCCGCTTGTCCCCGGAGTTTGCGTTAGAGGTTGCGCTGGTTCTAGCCCACAACGGAATTAAGGCGTATCTGTTTGAATCTTTGCGCCCGACTCCGGAATTATCTTTCGCCGTACGTTATTTACATACTTTAGCTGGGATTGTGATTACTGCCAGTCATAATCCTAAAGAGTATAACGGGTATAAGGTGTATTGGGAGGACGGGGGGCAAGTTCCCCCTGAACAGGCTGATCGCATTTTCGCCAAGATTAAGGAGCGGGAAGATTGGCTGGGGATCGAGCCGCTGTCAGAGGAAGAGGCGCGCAGGCAAGGGCTGCTAGTCATGATCGGGGAGGAAATAGACCGGGCTTACTTAAAGAGAGTGCAAGCGTTGGCTATTCATCCTGAACTCAGTAAAAAAGCAGGAACTAAGCTCAAAATCGTTTATACGCCCCTGCACGGAGCAGGGAACCACTTGGTGCGGAAAGCTTTGGCTCAAGCTGGCTTTAGTTCTGTGTTCGTGGTACCGGAGCAGGAACAGCCTGACCCGGAGTTTACGACCGTTCCGTTTCCGAATCCAGAGATTCCCTCTACCTTTGATTTGGCTCGCGGTTATGCGGTGGACCAAGGCGCAGACCTTATCATTGCGACTGACCCGGATGCCGATCGGCTGGGGATTGCGGTACGCGATGCTTCTGGATCGTATATCCAGTTGACCGGAAATCAGGCAGGAGTGCTGCTGGAGCATTATATCCTCGGGCAGAAGCAAACTTTAGGCACTTTGCCTGCTAAGGCAACCGTAATCAAAACGATTGCCTCGACTGATTTAGCAGATGAAGTCGCCCGTTCGTTCGATGTAAAAGTGGAGAATGTGCTTACAGGCTTTAAGTTTATTGCAGAAAAAGTGAACGAGATGGAAGAAGAAGGCTGGGGTGAGTTCCAGTTCGGTTTTGAGGAGAGCTATGGGTACTTGGCCGGGAATTTTGTGCGCGATAAGGACGGAATTATTGCGGCTGTTCTCCTGGCGGAGGCTGCCCTTTACTATAAAATAAAGGGCGGGCGTACGCTGATCGAAGTAATTGAAGAAATTTACCGTCAGTTCGGGTATTATATCGAGGATCAGAAGTCATTTAAGCTTGAGGGCATAGAAGGTAAAACGGAAATGGCTAAGATCATGCACCACTTACGCACGACCGAGATTAGCGCAATAGGTGGGATTCCGGTTGAACGGGTGGATGACTATGACCAGCGTTTCGGCAAAAGAATAACTAATGGGGAAGTATACGTTCTTACTCTGCCGCGATCGGATGTGCTACGCTTTTCGTTCCACGGCGGGGGTTTTGTGATGGCTCGACCTTCCGGCACTGAACCGAAAATTAAATTTTATTTCTCTATCAGAGGGGATAATAAGGAAGGGTTAGCCGAAACTCTGCAGCAGGTGAAAGACGACATCCTAGGGCGGGTACAGGAAGTTTTAGCTACTCAGACTCTAAAAGTACAGCGTTCGATATTTCCAAGCGGATATTCGAACGTTCTTAAGAGAGCAGGGGGACTCGAGACAGTGCAAGAGGAAGAAAAGAAATGGTTCGCCGTTGTGAATCCAGCCTCAGCTAACGGACGTACGGGCGAAATGTGGCCGACTTTTTGGCAGAAGCTTAAGGCAGCAGGTTGGTCAGTAGATTATGCTCTGACTGCGGGGCCGCAGGATGCTGTGTCCTTGACGAGAGATGCGTTGGAGCGCGGGGAGCGTAAAATTATTGCTGTCGGCGGGGATGGTACATTAAATGAGGTGGTAAACGGCTTTTTCAACCATGGGAAACCTGTCAGAGAAGATGCGGAATTGGCCGTACTCACGCACGGCACGGGGAGTGACTTCATCCGCACTTTGGGGCTTGTCCGCGGGATTGATCCTTTTCAGGAAGTTTTGAGAAGTTCGCACACCATACAGGTGGATGTTGGGAAGGTTGAATATCAGGGTTACCAAGGAGAAGTAGTCTCACGGTATTTTCTCAATGTTGCGGATGTCGGTTTAGGTGCGGAGATCGCAGGGAGAGTAAATCGGACGAGCAAAGTCTTCGGCGGGAAAATTTCCTTTCTGCTGGCGAGCATTAGCGTTATCCTCGCTTACCGCAATAAGCTGATAAAGTGCAGTATCAATGACGAAATCGTTGCTGAGGGCAAGCTTAACAGCGTGATGGTGGCGAACGGCCGTTATTTCGGAGGCGGGATGATGATAGCCCCTAATGCTGAGCTTGGAGACGGTGAGTTCGATATCGTGATCCTAGGGGGTTTTTCAACCCTCGAATTGTTGCGGCATTTGCCTAAGATTTACCGCGGGGCGCATCTCCAAGTCCCTGGCGTCAAGCTCTATCGTGGACACAGGATAGTTGTCGAAAGCGAAGAGAAAGTTATGCTCGAAATTGACGGAGAGCAGCCCGGCATGGTGCCGGTTCAATTCTCGATTTTACCTCAGGCCTTACGGCTTTGGAGGTAATTTTTTTTGCTTTGAATAGTCAGTTAAGGTCAAAATAACATCTGACCATTATTGACCTTTGTCTGCATAAGGAATATAATTACAAAAGAGGTTGTGTGCAAACACTATTTCAAGTAAGATTGCATCTAAAAAATTCTTTATTAAGGGAGGGTTGGATATGTCTTTTGATACCAACCGGTTTACGCAAAAGTCACAAGAAGCGATTGTTAACGCCCAGGGAATAACCGAGCGTAACGGCAATTCCCAGGTAGAGCCGGAGCATCTTTTATTAGCTCTCTTAGAGCAAGGCGAGGGGGTAGTACCTCAAGTTTTAAGTAAAATGAACATCCCCGGCGGGGCACTGGTACAGAAGGTAAGACAGGAAGTCCAGCGCTTCCCCCGCATCAGTGGGACAGGGCTGCAAATCGTGATATCCCCCCGTCTGCGCACGGTTTTGGTGTCTGCCCACGATGAAATGTCCACTTTTGGGGATGAATATGTGAGCACAGAGCATCTGTTGCTCGCAATTTTGGAGAAGGCCGGGGGAGCGGCAGCGCAAATCCTCACGCAAGCTGGAATTACCCGCGAACAGTTGCTCCTGGCTCTGAGGGAAGTGCGCGGAACGCAGCGCGTCACCGGGCAGAATCCGGAAAATACTTATAATGCCTTGGAACAGTACGGACGCAACCTGGTAGATCACGCCCGCCGCGGCAAGCTGGACCCGGTCATCGGCAGAGATGAGGAGATTAGGCGCGTGATTCAGATTTTGTCGCGCCGTACCAAGAATAACCCTGTACTCATAGGGGAGCCAGGAGTTGGGAAAACCGCGATTGTGGAGGGTTTAGCCCAGCGTATTGTGCGCGGGGATGTGCCTCAAGCCGTTGAAAACAAGCAAGTTATCGCCCTCGACATGGGTGCTTTAATCGCGGGGGCTAAATATCGCGGGGAATTTGAGGAGCGCCTAAAGGCGGTTCTGAAGGAGATTCAGGAACGGGAAGATATCATTCTCTTTATTGACGAACTTCATACTGTGGTCGGAGCCGGAGCGGCGGAAGGGGCCATGGATGCTGGCAATATGCTTAAGCCGATGCTGGCGCGTGGGGAACTGCGCCTGGTTGGGGCTACTACCCTTGATGAATATAGGAAATATATTGAAAAAGATTCCGCCCTCGAACGGCGTTTTCA
>DAHVVW010000212.1 GCA_027357125.1 Clostridiales bacterium | reverse complement strand
CGCCGACTTGGTTTACCATTGCCTTTTCTGTAATCCCAAAAATTTTGGGAACGCTGGGGCCGGTGATGTCCGCATCGAGAATCCCAACTTTATAACCCTGCTTCTTGAGGCTGGCAGCCAGCATGCCGGTTACAGAGGATTTTCCCACCCCTCCTTTCCCGCTTATAACGGCAATTAATTTCTTGATATCACTGGCTTTCTGAGCTTCTGTAAGCTGGGGCTCAGTGGAACAGCTCTCCGAAGTACAAGTTCCTGCCGCCGAACAAGTGCTACATGAGTCACTCATTGAGGTGCCTCCCTTCTTTCTCCGTAAATTGCCTTAACCAAATCTACTTTATCTTTACCCCCCAGGGGTTACCAAAACAATCTTACGCCCGTACTTTCGTTTTTGTCAAGGTCTACCTGTTAACCTTCTTACATGGTATTTACTTTTTACCCCAATATTATTACCACAAGATTTTCTAAGAAGTGTTCGTTCACATTGGCAGGAACTTTGTCACCCTGTAGCAAATAAATATAGTCGGATCAATTCTCAAGGAATTTTTTCCGGATTTTTGGCGAGAGTTATCTCTAAAGGAGGACTATTTTTGGTTTCAAAATTCATGTACCTATACGTATTCCTGACCGGAGCAACCGTGATGAGCGTCGAAATGTCCGCTTCCCGCCTAATCGCCCCTTACTTCGGCACCTCTCTCATCGTCTGGGCCAATATTATCGGGATTATCTTGTTGGCCATGTCTGCCGGATATGTAGCGGGCGGTCGTATTGCCGACCGTTTTCCCCGTCCGAACGTTCTATTCGTCATCTCTTTAGGAGCAGGCTTAATTCTGAGCATCATTCCACTCGCTGCCCAATGGGTATTTCAGTTCTTAACTGCCGGTATCCTAGGCACTCCGGTGCGGATTTCCCTCTTGGTTTTCGTAGGAACCTTATTCGTTTTTGCCCCTCCGGTTTTCCTGTTGGCAATGGTAAGCCCCTTTGTCCTGCGTCTCTCCGTCCAATCCACTGGACAAACCGGGGAAACAGCCGGGCGCTTGTACGCTTTCTCTACCCTGGGCAGCCTTCTCGGCACTTTTATTCCGTCTCTGATTCTTATCCCAAATATCGGCACCAGAGCTACGATTCTATGGTCAGCTTTCGTGCTGCTTACGATTTCCGCTGTCGGGCTTCGGCGCTGGTGGGCGGCAGTGTTAACCTTGATCCCACTGCTATTACTTGTGTTCTCACCCCATACTGTCAAGGCCAATGGCAAAGTACTGTGGGAAAAAGAAACTCCCTATCAATACGCTCAGGTCATTGAACAGAAAGACGGAAGTATTGCCCTGGTCTATAACGAGGGTGGGGGCTATCAGTCTGTCTACCGGCCCAATCACGCGCTCCCACCCCAGGATTACTATAATTACTATCTCATGCTGCCCTATTTGCGCCCCGCCGCCAAACCTGATGTCTGGATTCTCGGCTCGGCCGGAGGTACCATGCTCGGCCTTTTTGACCGCTGGGTGCGACCGTCTTTTGCTGAGCTTACTCTTACCGGTGTGGAAATAGATCCGGAAATCATTCCGCTCGGAACAAAGTATTTCGGCCTTAAAGGAAACGAAGGAGAAATCGTGAATTCAGATGCCCGCACTTTCCTCACTTCCAACAAAGACAAGGCAGATCTAATCATCGTGGATGCTTACTCTCAGCAAATTTATATTCCTTTTCACCTCGCTACCCAGGAGTTTTATCAGAAGGCCCGCACTCATTTAGAACCGGGGGGAATTCTCGCTTTGAATGTCAATGCAGTTTCCCCATCCTCACCCTTGCTCCAGTCCTTTGAACAGACCTTGAGCTCAGTCTTTGCTTATACTTATATCCTGCCTGTTCCCAATTCCTACAACTACGTGCTCCTCGCTACTGAGCGCCCACTCTCTGCCGCAGAAATTCCTGCCGACCTTCCTCTGGCTCTCCAGCCCTTTGCCCTTCATTACACCCAGGAACTCACAACGGTTCAACCGACTGCCGGTATCATTTTTACGGATGACAAGGCTCCGGTGGAGTTTCTGACAGACCAAATGATCTGGCAAACGATCTTTCAAACTTCTAAGTCAAAGGAGAATCCTGCGCTTCCGGAAAACAAATCTAAAAGCACAGTTGTTGAAACATCAAGTGCAGGCACACAAGTTCCAAACCCCGAACAGAATTCACCAGAGAGAAGCCACACCACAGTCCCAGATCTCAAGCCTGAAGCCATGGCTCTTTATGATGAAGGACATAATCTTTATGACCGGCGTCAATTTGCTAAAGCTATCGCCAAGTTCGATCAGGCCTTGGAACTCGATCCCGCTTGCTACCCGGCCCTGACCTTAAAAGGTGCAAGCTTCGCTTTTCAAGGGAATTATGTCAAAGGGCTTACCTTAATACAGCAAGCCCTGAAAATAAATCCTTCCTTTGAGTATGGGTATTTTAACCTTGGCTTAGCGAACGAACTCGCCGGACGTTGGCAGGATTCTATCTCAGCCTACACCCACGCGCTCGAACTTGATGTGAAAGATACGTGGAGTTATTACGGCATTGCCAGCATTTACGGTCGCCAGGGCACTGTCGAAAAAGTGATAGAATACCTTAAACCGGCCATTGCTCTAAACCCGGGCGTCAAAAAAGTTGCCCGCGAGGAACATGACTTTGCACCCGTAAAAAATGACCCCCGTTTTCAGGAACTCGTTAAACCTTAATCCAAGAGTTTCTCTAGCCGTTCCACCAGTCCAGCAAATACCTCGAGAGCTTCCCGCACAGGTTTTGGCGTCTCCATGTCCACTCCGGCCTTGCGCAGAAGCTCGATCGGGTAATCAGACCCTCCGGCTGAGAGAAATTCAATATACCTCGTGGCCGCAGATTCCCCATCATCCAAGATGGCGCGCGCCAAGGCTGTAGCTGCCGCAAAGCCAGTAGCGTATTTATAGACATAAAAGGCATTGTAAAAATGCGGAATCCGCGCCCATTCGAGGGCAATTTCCGGATCACTTGCCATTTCAGGCCCGTAATATTTGCTGTTCAACTCACGATAGATCTCAGACAGAGAGTCTGCAGTCAAGGCCCCGCCTTCTTCAACGACAGCGTGAATCTTTCTCTCAAATTCGGCAAACATCGTCTGACGGAAGATTGTACCCCTGAACTGCTCCAGATAATGATTGACCAAGTAAGCTGTAAGCTTCTTATCCTCACTGGTCTTAAGCAAATGCTCCATCACCAAAGCTTCATTAAGGGTGGAAGCTACTTCAGCCACAAAAATCTTATACCCGGCATAAAGGTGAGTCTGGTTTTTATTTGAAAAATATGTGTGCAACGAGTGTCCCATCTCATGGGCGAGGGTGAACATTGAATCCAGGGTGTCCTGATGATTAAGCAGAACATACGGATGGGAACGGTAAGTGCCCCAGGAATAAGCCCCGCTCGTTTTCCCTTCATTCTCATACACATCAATCCAGCTTGACTCCATTCCTTTTTCCAGCACTTCCAGATATTCAGCTCCGAGAGGTTTAAGCCCTGCTAACACCATCTCTTTCGCTTTAGCATACGGAATGACCATATTTACTTCAGGCACTATCGGCACATAGACATCGTACATATGTAGTTCATCAAGGGCTAAGGCTTTCTTGCGCAAGTCAACATAACGGTACATCACCGGTAGGAATTCATGCACGGTTTCAATCAAAGAATCATATACCCTAACCGGCACCCGGTCATCATCCAAAGAAGATTCCAAAGCAGAATGATAGCGGCGGGCCTTGGCATAGAAAACATCTGCCTTGACGTTGGCATTGAGTGTAGCCGCCCAGGTGTTTCTTTGCTTGTCATAAGTATGATATAACGTCTGAAAAGCATCCTGGCGCACGCGCCGTTCCTGGCTCTCCATAAACTGGATAAAATTACCCTTGGTAAGTTCCACTTCCTGCCCCTGTTCAGCGCGAATCGTCGGG
Organism: Clostridiales bacterium; assembly: GCA_027357125.1. GTDB lineage: Bacteria > Bacillota > Desulfitobacteriia > Desulfitobacteriales > Desulfitobacteriaceae > Paradesulfitobacterium. Next base: position 515 of record DAHVVW010000212.1, on the reverse strand, counting down.
AATTTCAAGTCAGCATTATTGGCCATGCCAAAAATCGTACCCGGAGCCTCTGCAATCTCCCCGGCTTCTGCCAGCAGTTTCTCCTCTGCCTTACTTAATACATGCTGGCGCTTACGCCAGATATTGTCGAGGACATGGGCGTAAAGCTTTAGTTCCGGGGCACCGGTCAGCTCATGCCAGCGCTCTTCCGGCAAAGACAAAAGCTCCGGCACCACAAACGAGGTCGCGCTTCCGGCACGTACTGACAAAGCGCCTGCCTTGTCCGTCATTTCCTGATAACGGGCCTGCCGATTGTCTTCATCTCTGCGCATGCGCGCATAGGTGTAAATTTCTTCGATACTGAGGCCGAGCTTATCCATCCAGACAAAACAGGCAACCAAAGAAGCAGGGGATTCTCCTAAGCGCCCTTGAAAATTCTCAGCTTCCTCCATCATCTTTTCCGTTTGGGCAAACTCTTGGTCCCATGCTTGATCATTGGGGAAAATGTCTTCCAGCTTCCACTTATATTGGTCAGA
>DAHVVW010000211.1 GCA_027357125.1 Clostridiales bacterium | reverse complement strand
AGAAATTCGGGCTCGCATTCCTGTAAAAGATATTTGGCTAAGCCAAATTGGGTGTATCGTTGGAAGTCATACCGGTCCCGGCACTGTAGCCTTATTTTTTCAACGTTAAGACAAGGAGGGCAGTTATTCTTGACCTCACGAGTTAACATAAGCTTGCTTCTTTTAATTTGTCTTTTCTCTTTTGTGTTTAGAGTTCAAGCGGCCTTTGGAGCCTCTCAGCCCGAGATCCGCGGGAAGACTGCTTTCCTGCAATTCTAATGCTAGTACTGCTGGCGGGAGTGTGGTTGATTACAAGACTATTCGTTGCAAAGCATAAAATGTATAAGAGGGATTGAAAGGGGTTAGCCCGTGAACCAAGTGACAAAATCTTTTTTGGGCAGAACGCTTAAGTTTATTCTTTTTTGGGTGGTAATCGGTTTATTAATCTATTTGATTGGACGGTACATCTACCTCTTTCTCCCGTTTATTTTGGCCTTTGTTATGACTACAGCCATCAATCCCCTTAAAAACTTGCTAACACGCAAGTTCCACTTACCGGTAGGATTTGCTGTTATAACCGCAATGGTTATTGAATTAGGGGGATTAGGCATAATCATCAGCATCTTGATCAATCGCTTCATTCGCGAGGTTCAGGATATTTATGTACATTGGCCTTTTTACAGCAGATTTATCGCCGGCCACTTCTCCGCATGGTTAAATAAAGTTGAATCGGTCTACCTTAAGCTCCCACCCAATTACGTTGAAACCGTGAGGAGTGCAGTTACTGAGATTCTGAATTCATTTCCTAACTTTCTTACAGCCGGTTTCTCGGTCGCTGTTGCGATTCCGGAAGTAATAATTATCGTAGTGATTGCTTTAGTAGCAACTTATTTCATGGCTAAGGGGAGTTCCCGCTATATCTCGGATTTTGTACGTGTCTTTCCGCTAGAATGGCGTGAAAGTTTAATTGAGCTGGGGCGAGATTTTGCACGTGCTTTTTCCGGTTTTGTTAAAGCCGAATTGATTGTTTTTCTAATTACTTTGGCTTGCTCAATTTTCGGTTTAATTCTTTTCAGGACTAAATATGCAATAATCCTCGGCACGATTAGCGGAATCCTGGGAATTCTCCCTGTTCTTGGGGTGGGAATAATCTTGATACCATGGGCAATGATTGCTTTTATTATGGGACATAATGTACTGGCACTCGAATTAGTCTTTTTAACTTCCTTGATATCCATTCTGCGTCACATCATTGAACCTAAAATTCTGGGAGACAATATCGGCTTAGACCCTTTATTTGTCCTAATAAGCATGTATATAGGGCTGGCAGCAACCGGAATCATCGGCCTGATTTTAGGACCTTTTATTCTTATTGCTTATAAATCTCTGCAAAAGGCCGGAGTTTTCCGGGATTTGTAAGTTTGTCCCATTCTCGCAAATAAGCTATAATATGAGAAAGTACTTGCTGTTATTTAGGAGTGACAAAGTTGCCTGTTAGTATCAACCAAAATGCTCAAGCCAAGAAAGTAGCGACGATTGTTTTCGGCTGTCAAATGTCGGAACGGGACGCTGAAACCTTAACTGCGCTGTCTACCGGCTCAGGTTATGTGCCCACAGACGAGGTTCAGAACGCTGACTTGATAATTGTTAACACCTGCTGTGTGCGGGAAAGCGCTGAAAATAAGATCTTGGGGAAGATCGGAGAGTTAAAAAGGCTTAAAGAGAATAATCCCAACCTTAAGATAGCTGTGTGTGGATGCATGGTCCAGCAGCCAGGGGCTCTGGTCAAATTGCAAAAACGTGCTCCTCATGTGGATATCTGGACTGGAACTCATAATTTGCAGAACTTCGCAACTTTACTTAAAGAAACGGAAACTAAAGGGAAAGTAGCCGAGGTTATTAAAGAACATACAGGTGTTAGCGAGACCCCCCGCAGGGACAAAAGGAAACTGCGCGCCTATGTCAACATAATGTATGGGTGTAACAATTTTTGCTCTTATTGCATTGTTCCACATGTGCGCGGCAGGGAAAGGAGCCGCCCACCTGCAGAAATTATAACAGAGATACAGGATCTGGTTAGCTGCGGCTGCCGCGAAGTCACGCTCTTAGGGCAAAATGTCAACTCCTACGGTAAGGAATTAACACCCGCTTATGATTTTGCCGACCTCCTTCAGGAAGTCGATCAAATTCCCGGGCTTTACCGGGTAAGATTTATAACTTCTCACCCGAAAGATCTCTCAGATAAACTGATAGAAACTATCGCTCACGGCAAGCACTTGTGCGAGCATATTCATCTTCCCATCCAAGCCGGAAGTAATTCTATTTTGCGAAGCATGAACCGGCAATATACCAGGGAATACTATTTAAGCCGGGTTGCGCACATACGTGAATTAATCCCGAATGTAAGTTTGACCACAGATTTCATCGTTGGTTTTCCCGGGGAGAGTGAAGAAGACTTTGCCCAAACCCTCGATGTTGTGCTCCAGGTACAGTACAGTCAGGCTTTTACTTTCCTCTATTCAAAACGCAGTGGAACTCCCGCCGCTGTGATGCCCAACCAGATAGCATTAGATGTTAAGAAAAAGCGGCTCCAAGAGTTGATGAACCTCCAAACTCAGGCAAGCCTGGAGTGGAGGGAGCGCATGGTGGGTAAGACTTATGAAGTTTTGGTAGAGGGTTCGAGCAAAACTAATCCCGAGCGTTTGACCGGTCGGACCCGGGGCAATGAGTTAGTGGTATTTAACGGAGATTCGGAGCTGAGCGGCCAACTGATAAATGTTCAAATAGTGGAAGCTGGTTCTTGGACTTTAGTTGGGGAAGTTGTTTACCGCAATAAGTTAGAGCAGGAATAATCACCCCTATGTAGAATTAAATAATGGTGGAGGTGTTTTATGTCATCTGAGGTTTTCGAAAAAGCTCAACAACTGGCTGACGCCATTGCACGCTGTTCTGAACTAACGGATCTAAGAAACACAGAAAAGACTATGCTGGTGGATAGCGAGGCCCAAAGTATTATCGCTGAGTTTCAGGAGGCCCAGCAGACTTTGGCAGAACTACAGCGCGACGGGAAGGAAATAACCCAGGCTGACCACGACAAAACGGCTGCCATTGAAGAAAAAGTTGAAAGCAACAACTTAATCGCAGCTTATATGTCAGCCCAAGATCGATTTACGGAAATGCTGGACTATGTAAATTCCTTGCTGGCTAATGCTATTGCAGGAGAATCAACAGACAGTTGTTCTTCGTGCGGTACAGACGGGTGTACCACCTGCAGCGGCTGTTAAGCCGAGTATTTCAAGGTATTGCATAAAAATAACGCACTCGCAGGATAAAGGAAGGGCATACGCTCTTCCTTTTTTAGAAGGCCTGCTGAAGATAGAGGAGTAAGAGAGAGCATGACCACCCCAATGATGCTTCAGTACCGGGAAATTAAAGCACATGTACCGGATGCGATTGTTTTTTTCCGTCTGGGAGATTTTTATGAGATGTTCGAGGAAGACGCTGAAACCTCGGCTCCCATATTAGAAATAGCCTTAACAGCTCGGGACGCAGGTGAGGGGAAAAGGATTCCGATGTGTGGCGTCCCGTATCACGCGGCAGAGACTTATCTGACCAAATTGGTCAGCGCCGGATATAAAGTCGCAATTTGCGAGCAGGTCGAAGACCCCCGCAGTGCTAAAGGAATTGTTAAACGTGAAATCATTCGTATTGTTACTCCCGGTACGGTCACGGACAGTTATCAGCCTGAAAAAAACAATACTTTCCTGACCAGTGTTTACCGGGATACAGAGTGGGGCTTAGCATTTTTAGACATTTCCACTGGAGATTTTTCAGTTCTACAAACTCCACACTGGGAAACAGTCGTAGCAGAGATTGAACGCATACACCCTGCGGAGGTAGTGCTTACCTCTAACCTTTATCAAAAAAGCAAATTTTGGACGAAATATTTCTGTACACAGCGAAATTTTACAGGCTTTAGCAATCGTGTGCACGAACGCTTTCCCGCCCAGGCTCATATGCTTTCCGAGTTTCCGGCAGCAGCTCGTGCTGCCGAAGCACTGTGGGTTTACCTTCAGGAAAACATTCCTGGCATTGACCCTGCTCATATTATAGAAATCAAGAATTACCGTCAGGATCACTGGATGATCCTTGATCCATGGAGCAGGCGCAATTTAGAGCTAACAGAAAGCTTGAGAGGACTTGGTAAAAAAGGCACTTTACTTGCAGTCCTTGATTTTACCCGGACAGCAATGGGAGGCAGGCTTTTAAGGCATTGGATCGAGCAGCCGTTGCTTGTACACTCCGAAATTTCGCGGCGGCTTGACGCAGTTGAAGAATTAACAACTGATTCTTTATTACGCTCAGATATTTTCAAACTCCTGACGGGAGTTTATGATCTTGAGCGCCTAATGGGCCGGGTTTCATACGGAATTGCTAATGCCAAAGATTTACTGGCCCTCGCTCAGACTTTGAATGTTCTGCCCGCCTTATGTGAGCTGGCAGCAAGCAGT
>DAHVVW010000210.1 GCA_027357125.1 Clostridiales bacterium | reverse complement strand
TCCGCCGGGAAGTGGATCTCATCGCCCGCTTGGTACGTGATCTCATGGACCCTGATATCGCCCGGCTGACGGCAGATGATGCGGATGTTGCGGCAACTTTGAGGAGTGCTCTGCAAAATATTGGTCATCCGGCAGCAAACCAAGTATTCGTAGACATGCAGGGAGACTTATTTGAGCGTCTTGGCGTGGATGACGAAATCCGCAAAGCTTTGCGCCCGAAGGTTTGGCTCAAAAGCGGCGGTTACTTGGTGGTGAACCGAACAGAGGCCTTGGTGGCTATTGATGTGAATACGGGGAAATACATCGGCAAATCTTCTCTTCAGGAAACGGTGCTCCATACGAATTTGGAGGCAGCCCGCGAGATCGCTCGTCAACTGAGGCTGCGGAACCTGGGTGGCATTATTATAGTGGATTTTATCGATATGTTTTCCGAAACAGACAAGGAACAGGTGCTAAAAACCCTCTCTGATGCCTGTGCGGGTGATCGGCTGAAGTGTGAGGTTTTAGGTCTGACTCAGCTGGGGTTGATTGAGATGACCCGGAAGAAATCAGGCCAGGCTTTGGCGGCACGCTACACTCGGCCTTGCTCGGCTTGTGATGGTGCAGGGTATTTGACAAATCAATTCTAAGGATGTTAAAATAATGCAATGTGGTGGTTTCTCTGCCGCAACCGCACGAACCAGGTCAGCAATAATCATTTCTTTGCGATTGATTGATATGGATGATTTTATTAATTCATTGACGTTGATTCACGGTAAGAAGAGATTAACCTGAAGAGGCGAGTCTAGGATAGAGGAGGTGTAAATATGTACGCTGTGATTGAGACCGGTGGCAAACAATTCCGGATTAAACAAGGTGATGTCATCTCTGTCGAAAAATTAAACGCGAACGTCGGGGATACCGTGGCCATCGATAAGGTTCTCCTCGTGGAGAAAGATGGCGTGGTTAAGGTCGGAACCCCTGTTGTCGAGGGAGCGAAGGCTATGCTGAAAGTGATGGAGCATGGCAAAGGGGAGAAGATTATTGTCTTCAAATACAAATCCAAGAAAAATTACCGTCGTAAGCAAGGGCATCGCCAGCCCTATACAAAGGTCCTCGTCGAGGCCCTCGAAGCCTAAAGGCAAGAAAACTGCGAACGGAGTGCGGTTTGCTTATTGGCTTGATGAAGCGGAGCGGATCCGGGGCTTTGAGTTTTCTGGGCATGCCGGTTTTGGCGAAGACGGACAGGATATTGTCTGCGCGGGGGTGTCAGCTTTAAGTATTGCAGCGGCCAATGGGTTGGAGTATTTTCTGAATGTCCCCCCGCTGGCTAAGGATGGCGAAGGCTTTCTCACTTGTCGTATTGAATTGGCAAGCCTTGAGGAACTGGATAACGCCCAGTGGATTCTGAGAACGTTGTTATTAGGGGTTGAATCCATTCAAGATGCTTATGGCAAAGAATATGTAATGATTGAACAGAGGAGGTGGACTCCATGTTGAAGATGAACTTACAGCTTTTCGCTCATAAAAAAGGAGTAGGAAGCTCTCGGAATGGTCGGGATAGCAACGCCCAACGCCTTGGTGTTAAACGGGGCGATGGTCAGTTTGTTCTAGCTGGCAACATCATCGTACGCCAGCGCGGCACCAAGTTTCATGCAGGCAAAAACTGCGGGCTTGGCAAAGATGACACCTTATTTGCCACGATTGACGGCTATGTAAAGTTTGAACGCAAAGACCGGAACCGCAAACAAGTGAGCATCTATGCTGAGCGCCCAGTAGCGCAAGCTCAATAAGACATCACCCCTGGGTTGATCCCAGGGGTTTTTACATAATTGGACTGTGAAAGGGAAATGGATATGCCTGAGGTGGATAAACTATTAATCGCAGAGCTATTAGAAGCTTACAGGCTGCAGCGCCACGATTTTCTCAATCACTGGCAGGTGGCTTCCGGCTATCTACAGATGAACCGTGGCGAAAAAGCTTTGCACTATATACGCTCTATTTTGCCGGGACTTGAAGCAGAACAAAAAGCAGGCCAGATTCCGGAAAAGGATGTTGCGGCCTGCGTCCTGCGGCTGATCGTACAGTTGCGTAAAGAAGGAATTCCTTTGCGGCTTGAACTGCCCCTCGACTGGAAAGAACAGGAATTTTGGGACAAACACTGGCGGGAGGAATACCTTCAGGCATTCTTCGGGTACACTAGCGAATGTTTGGAGGTAAGTCTGAGTGGGAACTCACCGCTAAGCGCTGTCCTCATAATTGAAAGGGCTCCGAATGAAACAGAGAACACCAATGCGACCGGGTCCGGGCTTAATTTTAGGTTTGAGTTATGGGCTGAAGATGAGGGAACTAATCGAACTACGAACATCGAACATCGAACCACGATCTCGGGATAGGAGTAATAGTAATGTTTTATGATCAGGCTAAAGTCTATGTTAAAGGCGGGGACGGCGGTGCCGGAGTGGTGGCTTTTCGCCGCGAAAAGTATGTGCCTGAGGGCGGACCGAGCGGCGGGGATGGCGGCCGGGGCGGGAGCATTATCCTGGTAGCTGATGAAGGCTTAAGAACCCTGGTGGATTTCCGCTACAAACGGCACTACAAGGCTGACCGCGGTAAGCATGGAGAAGGAAAGAACATGCATGGCAGAGGGGGGGAAGACCTCACTTTGCGCATTCCTGCCGGGACTTTGATCAAAGATGCTGAGACGGGGGAAATTCTGGCCGATCTCACGGAAAACGGGCAGAAGGTGGTGGTTGCGCGTGGAGGGCGCGGCGGCCGTGGGAATGCCCGCTTCTTAAGCAACACCAACAAAGCCCCGACCTTGGCGGAAAACGGGGAGCCGGGAGAAGAACGCTGGCTGCTGCTTGAACTCAAGCTCTTGGCTGATGTGGGGTTGGTGGGCTTTCCGAATGTAGGGAAATCAACCTTGATCTCGCAGGTGTCGGCCGCCAAGCCCAAAATTGCCGATTATCACTTTACCACCCTGGTCCCGAATTTAGGAGTGGTGGATTTTGAAGACGGGGAAAGCTTTGTGATCGCAGACATTCCCGGGCTTATCGAAGGGGCGCACACAGGAGCCGGTCTCGGACATGAATTTTTGCGCCATACCGAACGCACACGCCTGATCGTGCATGTCCTGGATATTTCCGGTTCTGAAAACCGCGATCCGCTTGAAGATTTCCGGATTATCCGGGAAGAATTGCGTCAGTACAGTTCTTATCTCGCTGAACGCCCAATGCTCGTTGCTGCGAATAAGATGGACATACCTGGTGGCGAGGAAAACTTGGAGCGCCTGCGCTCCCAGCTTAAAGATACATACGAGATTTTCCCGGTCTCGGCAGCTACCGGGGAAGGGCTGCAACAGTTAATGTTCCGCGCTAAAGAGATTCTGCCTAATCTTCCTGTGCCGGAGATCGTAGAAAGTGACAGCCGGCACCGGGTGACCAAGGCAGAACCGCAGGAACGTTTCAGCCTTGGCAGGGAAGAAGGAGTTTACGTTCTCAGCGGCAAAGAGCTAGAGAAACACGTTGTTATGACCCATTTTGAAAGTGAAGAAGGCCTGTACCGCTTCCAGAACATCCTCAAGGCGATGGGAGTGGACGATGCTTTGCGGGCGGAGGGAATCAGGGAAGGAGATTTAGTCCGGATCGGGGAGTTGGAGTTTCAGTGGCAGGATTGACATAACGGACGAAATCGAGGTGATCTTAGGGTGAAGCGCAAGGCCGCGTGGGGAGTGGCAGGAATGCTCGCCCTTGCCGCGCTCGTGTGGGGAATATGGTATTTTTATGGCAAGCCTGAAGGCCCTGTACAAGTCAGGGTTGTAGTTGTTAAACCTGCTTCCCTGCAGGAGTCGGTACATACCACCGGGACAGTGAAACCGGAAAAGACGCAAGAGTTAAGGACTTTAAGTCCGGCCAGGGTCGTAAAAGTTGCGGTCAAAACAGGGGACGGTGTGCAGGCAGGGGCGACAGCAATCGAACTTGACCCTACTTTGGCTAATGCCCAGATAGCTCAGGCCCAAGCTGCTGTTGATGCAGCGAAAGCTAACCGCAATCTCGCTCAGGCTAATTTGGATGCGCTCAAGACCGGCAGCGGAGGCATGGGGGATTTTCAGGTTGCTGCTGTGCCCCAGTCCAGCGTAGCATCCGTTAAACAGGCTGAAATGGCTGTGGCCCAGGCGGATGCTGCTCTTAAACAGACTCAGGAAAGCTTAAAAGCAGCCCAGGCTCAGCGCTCTCAGCTTAGCTTAAAAACCGCTTTTGCCGGGACAGTGCTTGAAGTTAACGCCCAGGAGGGGAATTTGGCCCCCGTGCAAGTACCCCTGGCGGTAATAGCCGACCTTAGTCAATTAAATATTGAACTTAACCTGAATGAGGTGGATGCGGCTCGGGTTCAAAGCGGACAAAAGGCCCAAATCAGCGGCAGGCTGATCAACAAAAACCCTCTTCAAGGCACGGTCGCAGACATAGCGCCTCAGGCTGTGATTGCCCCCGGGCTTCAGACAAACCCTGCCCCTACGGTCAAGGTAAAAGTCGTACC
>DAHVVW010000020.1 GCA_027357125.1 Clostridiales bacterium | reverse complement strand
ATAACGATTGTTAGGGAAGATTAAGGAAAATCAAGCAGATTAGTGAACACTTGATCCAATTTGCAAGGGCATTATTCGCTAGATTAAAGAAAAATTGATTTAGGTGAAAGGAGATCACCCATGATTGAACGTTACACTCTCCCGGAAATGGGCGAGATCTGGACTGATGAGCACCGCCTTTCTTGGTGGCTGCAGATCGAGATTGCTGCCTGTGAGGGCTGGGCTAAAATCGGCAAAATCCCTGCGGAAGCGGTGAAAGTTATCAGGGAGAAAGGAGCCTTCTCCTGGGAGCGCGTACAAGAGATTGAAGAAGTGACCCAGCATGATGTGATCGCCTTCTTAACGAATGTCGCTGAAAATGTGGGAGATGAAGGAAAATACATTCACATGGGGCTTACTTCTTCCGATGTATTAGACACCGCCCTATCTTTACAGTTGGTAGAAGCGAGCGACATCCTGCTTAAGAAATTGGATGCACTGATCGCAGTGATTAAGAAGCGGGCTTTACAGCACCGGGATACCCTGATGATGGGCCGGACGCACGGTATTCACGCTGAGCCTGTTACTTTAGGCCTTAAATTTGCCTTGTGGTATGAGGAAATCAACAGACAAAAGGAACGTTTACTGTTTGCCCGGGAAGAGATCCGCGTCGGGAAAATCTCGGGGGCGGTTGGAACCTTTGCCAATGTTGAGCCTGAGGTAGAGGAATGGGTTTGCCGCAAGCTTAACTTAAAACCGGCTCCGGTATCGACTCAGATTCTCCAACGTGACCGGCACGCTTTTTATGTCAGCGTCCTCGCCGGGATCGCCAGTTCCCTCGATAAAATTGCTACTGAAATTCGCAATTTGCAGCGCACGGACGTTCATGAGGTGGAGGAGCCGTTTGGCAAGGGGCAAAAAGGCTCTTCGGCCATGCCGCATAAGAAAAATCCGATCACAGCGGAGCGGATTTCGGGAATGGCGCGTCTCATCCGGGGGAATGCCTTGGTCGCTTTAGAAAATGTTGCCTTGTGGCATGAACGGGATATCTCGCATTCTTCGGCAGAACGGGTTATCCTGCCTGACAGTACAATTGCTTTAGATTACATGCTGCACAAGCTTACGCGGCTTCTGGACGGACTTCAAGTCTATCCGGAACAGATGAAAGAAAATATGGAAAAGGTGTACGGCTTGATTTTCTCCCAGCGGGTGTTACTTGCGTTAGTGGAAAAAGGGGTCGTACGCGAGGACGCTTACGCCTGGGTTCAGCGTAATTCTCTCAAAGCCTGGGAGACAAAGGAAGATTTTCAGAACCTGATCAAGCGGGATCCTGAAATTAGCAAACACTTAAGTTCCGCTGAAATCGTTGAACTCTTTGACTATTCCTACCACACCAAGCATGTGGGGGATATTTTCCGGAGAGCGGGTCTGGAGTAAGCGTTAAGTCCGGCGCTTGATGTGAAACATCGGATAGAACTAATTTTGAAAGGAGCAGGGATAATGGAAAAGCGTGAGTTCAAGTATGAAGGTAAAGCGAAAAGAGTGTATTTAACCGATGAGGAAGGTTATTACTGGATTGAATACAAAGATGATGCCACTGCTTTTAACGGAGAAAAGAGAGGTCAAATCCTTGATAAGGGAATCGTGAACAACCGCCTGTCTGCGTTGTTTTTTAAGGCGCTTGAACAAGAGGGTGTTCCGACCCACTTTGTTGAACTTCTTAGTGACAGGGAACAGGTGGTCAGAAGCTTGGACATGCTTCCACTCGAAGTGGTTGTGCGCAATATTGCTGCCGGCAGCCTGGCTAAACGCCTTGGGGTTGAGGAAGGGTACATTCTCTCCCAACCGGTCGTGGAACTCTACTACAAAGATGACGCGCTCGGCGACCCGCTTGTAAACGAGTCCCACATTGCGGCTATGGGTTGGGCCGCAGCAGAGGATGTAGCAGTGGTTCAAGAACTGGGCTTAAAAATTAACAGCGTCCTGCGTGGGATTATGGCTAAAGCGGGAATTGAACTGATAGACTTCAAACTGGAATTTGGGAAATACGCCGGCAAAATCTATCTCGGGGATGAGATTTCCCCGGATACCTGCCGCTTCTGGGACAGTACCACCCGGGAAAAGCTGGACAAAGACCGCTTCCGGCGTGACCTCGGACAAGTGGAAGAAGCTTATCTTGAAGTATACCGCCGCGTAAAGGAGGTTCTCGCTAATGCTTAAAGCTAAAGTGACCGTCACCCTGAAAAAGAGTATCCTTGACCCGCAGGGAAGTGCCGTAGAAAAAGCCTTAAAAAGCATGGGCTATAAAGTTGACGAGGTGCGCATCGGCAAATTTATGGAAGTAACCTTACCGGAAGCAGCACGGGAAAATGCAACGGAGATGATGCACGAAATCTGCCACAAGCTCTTATCAAACCCTGTGATCGAAGACTACAGCTTTGAACTGGAGGATAAGGAGTAAAGATGAAAATCGGAATTGTGCGGTTTCCCGGTTCCAACTGCGAAGTTGACGTATGGGAAGCGTGGAGGGTTCTGGGGCAGGAGCCCAAGATGCTTTGGCACCAGGAGACGTCAGTAAGAGGGTATGATTTGATCGTACTCCCAGGAGGCTTTTCCTACGGGGATTACCTCCGCACGGGTGCGATTGCCCGCTTTTCTCCGATTATGGAAGATGTGATCCATTTTGCCCATGAAGGTGGAATGGTCTTAGGTATTTGCAACGGTTTTCAGATTTTGACCGAATGCGGCCTCCTGCCGGGAGCGCTGCTCAGGAACAAGGATCTTCATTTTCTGTGCCAGCCGCAATACCTGCGAGTGGAGAGGACAGATTTGGCGTTTACTTCCCTGTATCAGGAGGGAGAAGTTATTCAGATTCCCATTAACCACGGGGAAGGGAATTACTCCATTGATGATGCCGGGCTCAAGGAGCTGGAAGAGAACGGGCAAGTGGTTTTCCGCTATGTAGATAAGACCGGCGTGGAAAATGAGCTTGGGAATCCGAACGGTTCGCGCCACAACATCGCTGGGATCGTGAACCGCACGGGCAATGTCTTGGGGATGATGCCCCATCCGGAGCGAGTTGTAGAAGAAATCGTGGGCGGAACGGACGGGCAGCGCCTGTTGCTCTCGCTGGTGCAAGCTTGGGAGAGGAGAATGCAGTATGGAGCCTAGGATCTGGCGCGAGATGGGTCTGACGGATGAAGAGTATGAACGTGTAAAAGTGCTGATGGGACGGGAGCCAAATGAGCTGGAGGTAGGGATTTTCGGGGTAATGTGGTCTGAACACTGCTCGTATAAGACATCTAAGCCCATTTTGCGGCGTTTTCCAACTGAGGGACCCCAGGTTTTGCAAGGCCCGGGGGAAAATGCCGGGATTGTGGATATTGGGGACGGTCTCGCGGTGGTGTTTAAGATGGAGTCCCACAACCACCCTTCTGCCCTTGAACCTTATCAGGGGGCTGCAACTGGGGTAGGCGGCATCCTGCGCGATGTCTTTACCATGGGGGCACGCCCGATTGCGGTCTTAGACCCACTCCGTTTCGGACCGCTTGAAGAAGAAAATACCCGCCGCCTTGTACGCGGTGTTGTTGAAGGAATCGGCGGGTACGGGAATTCGATTGGGATTCCTACGGTTGCCGGAGATGTATATTTTCATGAAAGCTATCGCGGGAATCCGCTCGTCAATGCGATGGCGGTCGGACTGTTGGAGCACCGTCACATTGCCAAAGGAGTTGCATCCGGAGTTGGAAACCCGGTGATGGTGGTGGGTGCCCGCACTGGTCGCGATGGGATTCACGGCGCAACCTTTGCTTCGGTAGAACTAAGCGAAGAATCAGAGGCCAAGCGCTCGGCAGTGCAGGTTGGAGACCCATTTATGGAAAAACTATTGATGGAAGCCTGCCTAGAATTGATTCAGTCCGGAGCTATTGTCGGGATACAGGACATGGGAGCGGCCGGGCTTACGAGTTCTTCCTGTGAAATGGCAAGCAGGGGAGACAGCGGGATTGACATGGATTTAAGCCTGGTGCCACGGCGGGAGACAGGAATGACTCCGTATGAAATCATGCTCTCCGAATCCCAGGAGAGAATGCTGGTTGTGCCCAAAGCCGGGTGCGAACAAGAAGTGGAAGCGGTTTTCCACCGCTGGGGTTTGGAGGCGGTAGTGGTCGGGAAAGTGACTGCTGACGGGATGCTGCGCCTTCTGGAAAACGGGCAGGTGGTCGCGGAGATTCCCGCTAAAGCCCTGACAGATGAGGCTCCGCTCTATCACCGGCCGACACGGGAGCCGGAATATTACGCCCGTCTTAAAGAACAAAAACTTGATGGAGTTAAAGCGCAGAAGGGTTACGGGGAAATTCTGCTGGACTTGTTGGGAAGCCCCAATTTAGCTTCCAAGAGCTGGGTCTACCGCCAATATGATCATCAGGTTGGGACCAATACGGTCGTGAAACCGGGCGGGGATGCAGCGGTTCTGCGCGTGCGCGGCACGAACAAGGGACTGGGAATGACCACGGATTGCAATGCGCGCTATGTTTATCTTGATCCTTATGTCGGCGGGGCTTTGACAGTGGTTGAAGCTGCGCAAAACTTAGTCTGCGTCGGCGCCAAACCGTTGGCGATAACTGACTGTCTGAACTTTGGCAACCCGGAAAAGCCGGAAATCTTCTGGCAGTTCGAGCAGGCCTGTGCCGGGATTGCGGAAGCCTGCCTTGTCTTAGAAACCCCGGTTACTGGCGGGAATGTGTCTTTATATAATGAGACGAACGGGGAAGCAATCTATCCAACCCCGACGATCGGAATGGTGGGGCTGGTTGAAAACTTAGAGCAAGTTGTCCGCAACCGTTTCTCTGAGCCCGGTGAAGAGATACTCCTGCTCGGAGAAGTGAGTGGATCCTTGGCCGGCTCGGAATATTTGGCCCTCTTCGAAGGGGTGGAAGCAGGTGCGCTGCCGCCGCTTGACCTCCGGGAGATTAAAAAGAGGCTGGACTTTATGCTCTCACTTATAAAAGAAGAATTAGTTATGTCAGCACATGACTTGACTGAAGGCGGCCTGGCTGTGGCCCTTGCTGAAATGGCCGAGGGGTGCGGGGCTAGGGTGAGCGTCCAAGGGGAAAATGAACTGGAGTTGCTCTTTGGGGAGCGTTTGGGAAGGATCTTATTTACAGTAAAGCCGCAAGACGCCGGGAAAGTCCAGGAGTTGGCCCAGCACGCAGGAGTGTCTGTAACTCGTTTAGGGGAAAGCGGTGGGGAAGCGATTGCGATGACAGTGAACGGGGTAATGATGCTCGAGGTAGCGATCGCTGATTGCCAACGTGTACGCGAGGAGACTCTGCCCAAAGCTTTAAATTAATGTGTTGAATCGTAGTGTCTCAGAAAAAGAGGTGTGGATTTAGACAGTTTTGGCTGAGGGGGATATACGGATGAGCTATTTCGAGGATGATATGCCGCACGAAGAGTGTGGGGTGTTTGGGATTTATGCGCCTGACCAAGAGGTGGCCAGGCTAACTTACTACGCTTTATATGCTTTGCAGCACCGGGGCCAGGAAAGCGCAGGGATTGCAGTCTCGGACGGCCGCACGATTGACTTGTACAAGGGGATGGGCCTAGTAGCCGAGGTGTTCTCTGACCGCACGCTTAACGAACTGAGCGGCAAGATGGCGATTGGACATGTTCGTTACTCGACCACGGGTTCCAGTTTGCTGGCGAATGCCCAGCCTTTGGTGGTGCACTATCAAAAAGGGATGATGGCTCTAGCTCATAATGGCAACCTGACCAATGCCGCCGAGCTCAGAGAAGAGCTGGGCAAGGACGGGGCTGTCTTTCAGACGACGGTGGACAGCGAAGTGATTATTAATCTGATCGCGCGCTACCGGCGCGGAACCTTGGAAGACGCTGTGACTAAGACTATGATCGATATCAAAGGGGCGTACGCCTTGGTCGTTCTGGCTGAAGACAAGCTGGTAGGGATGCGCGACCCGCATGGCGTTCGCCCGCTCTGCATCGGTAAGCTTGGTGATTACTTCTGCCTGGCTTCGGAAAGCTGCGCTTTGGACACAATTGGCGCGGAATTTGTACGGGATGTAGAACCTGGAGAAATCGTGACGATTGATGAAGAAGGGCTTCATACTAGGAAGGGAGTGTCAAAGTGCGACAAGGCGGGATGTTCTTTTGAATACATCTACTTTGCCCGACCGGATAGTACCCTGGATCAAATCAATGTCTCGGAAAGCAGACGGCGCATGGGGATAGAGTTAGCGCGCGAGTGTCCGCTGGATGTCGATATTGTGGTTCCGGTGCCAGACTCCGGAACAGCAGCCGCCCTTGGGTATGCAATGACTTTGGGGATTCCTTTCGAACATGGGCTGCTCAAGAATCGCTATGTGGGGCGCACTTTTATTCAGCCGACTCAGGAAATGCGCGAAGTAGCTGTGCGTTTGAAGCTTAATGCCAATAAAGGGGTCTTGAAGAACCGCCGGGTTGTCTTAATCGATGACTCGATCGTGCGCGGCACCACTAGCTCGAAATTGATAGAAATGGTACGCAAATCGGGAGCTAAGGAAGTCCACCTTCTGGTAAGCTCTCCCCCGGTGCTTTTTCCCTGTTATTATGGAATTGATACGGCTGAGCGGGAGAAACTCATTGCCACGAACTTGGAGTTGGACGGAATCAGGCAGTTTGTGGGCGCAGACTCCCTCCACTATCTTTCGGAAGAAGGACTGAAACGGGCTTTAGGAGAGCAGTCAGTGTGCCTGGCTTGCTTTAACGGGAACTATCCGGTACAGATTCCGGAGGGCCAGAGGAAATTGGCGTTTGAGTAGGAAAGGGGAAACAAATTATGGGCTATACCTACCGGGATGCCGGGGTGGATATAGAGGCTGGGAATGAGGCGGTTGAGCGCATGAAGCCGCTGGTGAAGCGGACGCTGCGCCCGGAAGTGATCGGCGGCCTTGGCGGTTTTGGAGGGTTGTTTCAGCTCAATCTAAAAAAATACTCTGAGCCGGTGCTTGTTTCCGGTACAGACGGAGTTGGCACTAAGCTGCGCCTGGCTTTTCAACTTAACCGCCATGACACGATCGGGATTGACGCGGTGGCGATGTGTGTTAATGACGTCTTAGTGCAAGGGGCCGAACCGTTGTTTTTTTTGGATTATTTGGCTGTAGGGAAAGCTGATCCGGAAAGGATTGCGTCGATTGTCAAAGGAGTTGCCGCCGGGTGTGAACAGGCGGGGTGCGCCTTAATCGGTGGAGAGACTGCGGAAATGCCCGGCTTTTACCCGGAGGATGAATATGATATTGCCGGGTTTACGGTAGGGGCAGTAAACCGGGACCGTATCATTGACGGCTCTAAAATCAGTTCCGGGGATGTTCTGCTTGGATTGCCGTCTTCTGGCTTTCACAGCAACGGGTTTTCTTTGGTGCGTAAGGTGTTCAGCCCTTATGCAATGGATACAATCTTTCCGGAATTAGGAGAGCCTTTGGGGGAGGTATTGCTTCGCCCAACAAAGATTTATGTAAAAATCGTACTGCCTTTACTGGACGATGGTAAAATCCTAGGAATGGCCCATATTACGGGTGGGGGACTTACAGAGAACATCCCGCGCATTTTACCAGAAGGACTCGGTGTGCGCCTTAAGCGCGGGGCTTGGCCGATTCCGCCGGTATTTTCCTTGCTCCAACGCTTAGGCGAAGTGGAAGAAAGCGAGATGTACCGGACGTTTAATATGGGTATTGGGTTTGTCCTCATTGTGTCTGAAAAAGATGCAGATTTAGTAAGCCAGAGGCTAAGGGCACAGGGGGAAGATTGCTTTGTGATTGGGCAGGTCGTGCCGGGTAAGGGAGTAAATTATGCTTAGTTTTACTGCGGCGGACAGTGCCGCATGGATGGGGTGAATAAACGGCGGATGAATGAGAAATTCTTGAAGACTGCGGTGTTGGCATCAGGCCGCGGCAGCAACTTACAGGCCTTAATTGATGCTTGGCAAAGCGGAGAACTCCCTATAGAACTGGTTGCAGTGGGTTCGGATCAAAGCGAAGCTCAGGCCTTAAGCCGCGCGGAAGCCGCCGGAATTGCCTCTAAAGCTTTTCCACTGCGGAATTATCCGGATCGGTTTGCCCAGGAGGAAGACCTCTTAGCCTGGCTGCACGGGCATAAAGTTGAACTGCTCCTGCTTGCAGGATATATGCGAGTGTTGAAGACGGATTTCATTAGGGAGGCAGGTTTTCCGATACTTAACATTCATCCTTCCCTGCTGCCCGCTTTCCCTGGGGTACATGCTCAACGCCAGGCAGTGGAGTATGGGGTGCGTTACAGCGGGTGCACAGTGCATTTTGTGGATGAGGGCTTGGACAGCGGCCCGATTATTTTGCAGGAAGTTGTTCCCGTTCTGCCTGAAGATACGGAAGATACTTTGGCAGCGCGGATCTTGGAAGTTGAGCACCGTTTATACCCGGAGGCTGTGCGTTTGCTTGCGCGTGGCAGGCTGAAACGACAGGGGCGGCAGGTACGGATTTCAAAAGCATAGATGAGTTCGGTTCCTTTATTGGAATTGCTGGAACTCAATCGAGTTGCACATATTGGACAGAGCAGAAAAGGATCTTGTTAACCTACGTATAAATTGGAGGGGTTATTTTGAACCGTAGAGCCATAATCAGCGTGTCGGACAAGCAGGGAGTAGTGGATTTTGCCAGGGGCCTTGCTGAGTTGGGGTTTGAGATTATCTCGACCGGCGGGACGTTCAAGACTCTCGAAGAAGCCGGAGTTCCGGTTAAATATGTGACCGAGGTCACAGGCTTTCCGGAAATTTTGGACGGCAGGGTCAAAACCCTTCACCCTTTTATTCACGGTGGGATTTTAGCTCGGGATACCCACGAACATAAGGAGCAAATGGCGAAAAACGGAATCAGGTTTATAGATTTAGTGGTGGTTAATCTTTATCCGTTTCGTCAGACCATTGCCAAATCCGGTGTAAGTTTTGAAGAAGCAATTGAAAACATTGATATTGGGGGACCGACAATGGTGCGCTCAGCGGCGAAAAACCATGAGCGTGTGACAATAGTTGTTAACCCTGCCCGCTATACTGAAGTGCTGGAGGTTTTGCGCCAGGATGGGTTAGTGCCTGCCGGCATGCGTCGGCGTTTGGCCGCAGAAGCTTTTGCCCACACAGCGGAGTATGACCGCTTTATCGCGGAATATCTGGAGCGCCAAGTGGAGCCTGAGGGAGCCTTTCCCCCGGTTTTAAGGATAATTGCCGGTAAAGTGCAGGATTTGCGTTATGGGGAGAACCCCCAGCAACAGGCGGCTTTTTATGCTACCCTCCAAGAGGGCACTCTCGCATCCGGACGTCAGCTTCAGGGCAAAGAACTTTCCTATAATAATTGGCTTGATATGGACTCTGCTTGGGCAGCAGTGCACGAGTTTGACTCTTGCGCCTGCGCCATCATTAAGCATACCAATCCCTGCGGGCTTGCTCTCGGTAATACTCCGCTTGAAGGGTATGAACGGGCTTTGGAGACAGACCCGGTGTCTGCTTTTGGCGGAATTATTGCATTTAACCGGGTTGTGGACGGCCCCACTGCCCAAGCCCTCAGTGAACGATTTTTTGAGGTGATCGTGGCACCGGAATTCAGTCCGGAAGCACGCGACTTATTGAGCGAAAAAGTCAACCTGCGCTTGTTTGCGGTGGGCCGGGGTGATAAAAGCGGCATTCCTAATTGGAGAATGCGCAGTGTTGACGGCGGTTATCTGGTTCAGGAAGAGGATGTCGGTACGTCTTTGGCTTCAGAGTGGGCGGTTGTGACCAAGAAACAGCCGAGTGCCCAAGATTTGCAGGAGTTGGAGTTCGCTTGGCGTGTTGTCAAGCACGTAAAGTCCAACGCTATCGTTGTTAGCAAGTCGGGACAATTGCTGGGCGTGGGAGCCGGACAGATGAACCGCGTCGGCTCAGTGAAACTGGCTGTGGATCAGGCCGGGCAAGAGAGCGTGGGCGCGTATCTTGCTTCTGATGCTTTCTTCCCGTTCCCCGATTCGTTGGAGGAAGCTGTCAGGACTGGCATTAAGGCAATTGTGCAGCCAGGGGGATCTGTCAAAGACAAAGCAGTTATTGAAGCAGCTGATAACCTTAACCTTATTATGGTATTCACGCACAGAAGGCATTTCAGGCACTAAGTAGGTATTGGTGGCAAATACTCAGGTATTTAAGATTCCTAGGTGTTATTTATGGCGAAAGCAGTGGAAGTGGGTGAGTTTATGGGAAAAAAAGTTCTGGTGGTTGGCGGCGGAGGGCGGGAGCACGCCTTGGCCTGGAAATTAGCCCAAAGTCCGGAGCTGGAGCGGCTTTATGTAGCCCCGGGCAATGCCGGTACGAACGAGTGGAATGTTCCAATTTCCCAAAATGATATCACGGGCTTGGTTAAGTTTGCCCAAGACAATAAAATCGATCTGACCGTGGTTGGGCCTGAGGAGCCTTTGAGCTTAGGGATTGCGGACGCTTTGCGCGAAGCGGGGCTGCGTGTTTTCGGACCCACGCAAGCGGCAGCGCAGCTTGAAGGGAGCAAAGCTTTCGCCAAAACCGTTATGCAAGCGGCGAACATTCCTACGGCCGAGTGGGATGTCTTTACTGACCCAACACTTGCCAAGGATTATGTACGCAAAATCGGCGCTCCCTGCGTTATTAAAGCGGACGGACTGGCAGCCGGCAAAGGCGTCATTGTCGCGATGGATCTTGATACCGCCTTGCAGGCTGTTGATGAAATGATGGACGGGGCATTCGGGGATGCCGGGAAAAAGATCGTGGTCGAGGAATACCTGGAAGGGCAGGAAGTCAGCCTCCTTTGCTTTGCTGATGGGACGAGCGCCCTGCCCATGGTGCCGGTGCAAGACCACAAGCGGGCTTTGGACGGTGATCAAGGGCTTAACACCGGCGGCATGGGAACCTACAGCCCGCCCCCGGTATGGACGCCTGAAATTGAGGAGCGGGTAAAGCGGGAGATCCTGTATCCGAGTTTGGATGAGATGCGTCGGAGGGGAATACCGTTTACAGGAGTATTGTTCTTAGGGTTGATGCTTACTGAGCGTGGCCCCAAAGTATTGGAATATAACGTGCGTTTCGGCGACCCGGAAACCCAGGTGGTAATGATGCGGATGCAGTCTGATTTGCTTCCGGTTCTATGGGCTTGCACGGAAGGAAAGCTTGGGGAGGTAAAACTGGAATGGGCTAAGGATGTGGCAGTGTGTGTGGTAATGGCTGCCCCGGGTTATCCCCAGAGTTATGAAAAAGGCATCCCGCTTGTCATTCCGGCTGAAGTGGAAAAGGACGGGGCAGTGTTCCACGCTGGAACCGCTCTTAAAGATAACCGTATTGTAAGCTCAGGAGGGCGTGTGCTGGGAGTAACCGCCAGTGGTTCTAACCTAGTTGAAGCGCGGGCAAAAGCTTACTCTATCGTAGGGAAAATAGATTTTCCCAAGGCTCATTACCGCAAGGACATTGGAGTTAAAGGATTAAGCAAGTGACATTCCCCATTCCAAGCGGATGTTTTCAGCGATTAACTGCATATATTAATGGAAAAATTTAATGGGTTGTCTTGAACGTGACCGCTTAAATCCTGCTTTCATAAACTGAAGGCAGGATTTACTGTCATAAGGAGGGACAACGATGTTTGGATACCGTAAACGGTTGATTTTTCCTATTAAAATTGAAGAGCCGGACCCAGTGTTTGCGCAAGTGCTTTTAGAGCATTATGCCGGGAAAAATTCTGAGTTCTCTGCCGCAGTTCAGTACTTAAATCACCGTTCCAATATGAGAAACCACCATCTCCGTGAACTACTGGGTCTGATTGCCGCTGAGGAATTGGGCCATATGGAACTTATCGCCGCCTGTGTCAACAAGCTGGGGGGAGCGCCTGTAGGTTATTTGGATGCTCAAGGTTCGCCGTGGGAACTGAAAGTCATTGACCAGAGTTCAGACCCCATAGCGATGCTACAGGCTGATATCGAAGCAGAAGTTCGCTCGCAGGCTTTATACCAAAAGCACATAAAATTGACGAATGCCCCTGGTTTGCAGCGCATGCTTAACTTCTTAATCAGCAGAGAAGAAGTTCATAATAAACTCATGCAGAAAGCCTATAGAAATTTGACACAAGGTGGAGACCCCGAGCAATTCCCGGAGTTAATTTATGAGTACAAAATGAGCTTGCAGGTTTTAGAGTAGAGGTAAGGGCCAATTTTCATACGATAAAGGATTTTATCACACCTACGGAGAATCTAAAAATAAGATTCTCCGTATTTTTGGTAAGATTGGTTGCTTGCGGTACTTATGATGATC
>DAHVVW010000209.1 GCA_027357125.1 Clostridiales bacterium | reverse complement strand
GGTGATTTTTAACATTAATCACTCAGACCTTGATTTACGCCATTTGAGGTAAGCGAAATATCCTGCTCCCCCCAGGATCATGAACGGCAAAGCGTAGCCTAAGCCGACCACCAGGTAATTCAAAGCATTCCAAATCGAGCTGATCGTTTTAAGGACTGCATTCTGGGCAGCTTCCCAGGTTTTCCCCCAGGAAACAGGCTGCCATGGTTCATCAACATTAACCGGGTTAGGTTTAGTTTGAAGTTGCAAACTGATCGTTGAGAACGCCACTTCATGGTTCCAGAGTTTCAGCTGTCCCTGAAGTTGTTCAATCTGCATTCGAATGTTGCTTAAAGCCTGTTCCACTTTGAGGATGTCATCTACGGTTTTAGCCTGGTTCAAAATATCCGTATAGCGCTTTTCCTCGGCCTGCCAGTGCTTGAGCCTGGTATCCGCATCATAGTACTGATTCGTAATATCATTGGCAATTAAATGTTGGTGGAGTACTTTCCCGATTTCGCTTAGGCTGCTGCGCGCACTTTCAAGCTTTGCCGCCGGAACCTTCAGCGTAATTCTCGCCGCCGAGTCAGCGGCGTTCTGTTGATTATCCATCTGCGAATCCACGATATACCCGCCCATGTTTTGCGCCATGTCCGTGAGCTTTTGAAGGGCGGGCTCGATATTTTCCACTTGGAGGGCAATATTCAAATTGTGGGTGATCTTCCGCGGCAGATCCGCGTCCGCAGGGGGTACTGCCGGCCCGGGAATCGGCGGTACGACTGCCGTTGCATAGGATTCACGATTATTGGGGGCTGGAGTAAGTCCATCCGCCATGATCAGGCTGTCCGTACTTCCCTGAGACTGTCCGGCTCCAACATCCGCCATCGAGGCCGAGGAACTTTGTCTTTGCTCCTCTGACTTAGCGGCATAATTTGGCGCACTCGCCGCTGACTGATCGCTGACTGCGCTGCCCGTTTTCGCCTGAGACAGGAAACTCCCTTTTCCCAGTTGACCGGATAAGCCGGCCTGCCCGATGAAAGCCACCAAGACCAGGGCCATAGCCGGCAAGGCCAGTTTCCAGCCCCAACGCTGCCAGACTCTTCGCCCCATCATCTTGATTTTGCCAGGGAAGCTTAAAGGATTTGTGATCCGCTCACCCATCATGCGCTCAGGTTTATCCACCGTTTGCTTGGGTTCAGCTACCATGTGCTCAGGTATATCGACAGCGGCTTGCTCAATACCGGGTTTAGCGTCCTCATTCTGTTCAAGTTTGACCAGTACCATCTCTTTAATCCGTTCTTTATCCCCGCCGCTTGATAACCCGCCAAAAAACATTTTCATACGTTCCAAGTCACCATCCTGTTCCCATAACAAAAGAGGATCATCTTGCCTACTCATCGGTTGTCACCTCCTGCACTTTCCCAAGCATAAATTCTGCGAAAACTCTTTTTAGCTCTATACAGGAGACTATCTACCGCATCCCTGGTCATTCCAAGAATTTCCCCAGTTTCCGCCGCACTTAAACTTTCGATAAGCCGGAGCTGGATCACGGCAACCTGGGGTTCAGGCATTTTAGCCAAAGTTTCACTGATAGAAAGGGATGTTGCTACCTTTTCACTATGGTCAGCCTCAGAACTGTTCGCTGCTAAATCTTCATCAATCGACAGTATCGGCACACTTTTTTGCGCCCGATAGTAATCCACCACCTGGTTATACGCAATGCGCAAGGCCCAAGTTTTAAGCGAACTTCTGCCATCGAAACGGGGCAAAGCCCGCCACACCTTGGTAATGATTTCAGCTGTCACATCATCGACATCCGGTCCGGGGATCCTTATCCGTACAAACCGGTAAACGGACGGAAAAATACCTTCATAGATTTCATCAAACGAGGAATCACTGTGCACAGCCCGCAAAACCTCCTCCCCAGCTCTATCTCTATAGACGTAACGATCAAGGCTAATCTGAACATCTAATTATATCATGCCAAAAAAAAGAACCCATGGGCAGCATCCTTTCTCTTTAACCTAGTCCTTAATGGACTATCTAAAGCGGATTCACCCCATGGGCTTGGCGAGCGGGCCTGCAGCCCGCTCTTTCTGTTTCAAGGTCAAGATTAACCTAAGAACATTTTCATATCGTCTTCTACCGTGCTGATGCCGCCGATGCCGAAGTTTTCAACCAGGACTTTGGCGACATTCGGAGATAAGAAGGCAGGAAGTGTGGGCCCTAAGTGAATGTTCTTCACACCGAGGTAGAGGAGCGCCAAGAGCACGATCACCGCTTTTTGCTCATACCAGGAGATGTTATAGGAGATCGGAAGCTTGTTGACATCATCTAAGCCAAACACTTCTTTAAGCTTCAAAGCTACTACCGCCAGAGAGTAGGAGTCATTGCACTGTCCGGCGTCAAGCAGGCGCGGGACTCCACCGATGTCGCCCAAGTTCAGTTTGTTGTATTTATACTTGGCACAGCCGGCAGTTAAGATCACCGTGTCCTTGGGTAGAGCCTCGGCAAAATCACCGTAATATGAGCGACTCTTCATGCGGCCGTCACACCCTGCCATGACAAAGAAGTGCTTAATTGCTCCTGATTTGACTGCGTCCACTACCGTGTCTGCGAGAGCTAAGACTTGTTCATGGGCAAAGCCGCCGACAATCTCTCCGCTCTCAATCTCCGTTGGAGGCGGACATTTCTTAGCCTGCGCAATCATGGCCGAAAAATCTTTAACCTTTCCTTCTTCCCGGTCCGGGATGTGTTTTACACCATCAAACTTAACCACGCTGGTGGTATAGACACGGTCTTTATAAGAGTCTTTAGGCGGTACCAGGCAGTTGGTGGTCATGAGAATCGGCCCGTTAAAGGACTCAAACTCCTGATCCTGTTTCCACCATGCGTTGCCATAGTTGCCCACGAAGTGCGAGTATTTCTTGAAAGCAGGGTAGTAGTGAGCCGGAAGCATTTCCCCGTGGGTATAGACGTCCACGCCGGTTCCCTCTGTTTGCTGAAGTAGTTCTTCCAAGTCTTTGAGGTCGTGGCCGCTGATGAGTATGCCTGAGTTGGTGCGCACACCGATATTTACTTTAGTAATCTCGGGGTTGCCATAAGTTGAGGTATTTGCTTTATCCAAAAGCGCCATGACATTGACACCGAATTTCCCGGCTTCCATAGCCAGCCCTACTAAGTCATTGGCACCTAAACTGTCGTCTGTGGTGGCAGCCAGAGCTTTGGTGATGAAGGCAAAGATTTCCGGGTCTTTGTAACCGAGAACATACGCATGCTCGGCATAGGCAGCCATTCCTTTAAGACCGTAAGTTAGCAATTCTCTGAGAGAACGGATGTCTTCATTCTCGGTTGCCAAGATTCCTACTGCTGCTGCTTTGCGCTCGAAATCTGCAGTGTTGTCGGCATACCAGGTTGCGGATTCATGCAGGTTCGTCGGCAGGGTTCCGCCGGCAGCGAGGATTTCGTTTTTGAGTTCAGTGCGCAAAGCCAGGCCCAATCTAACTTTTTCAATAAGACTGTTTTTATCGAAGTTTACATTCGTGATCGTTGTAAATAGGCTTTCCATGATGAATTTGTCGACGTCCGCGCGTTCGATGCCCATTGCCCGCGCTTGTACTGCATAGATGGAAATTCCTTTGAGTGTATAGATCAGCAGGTCTTGTAAGTTGGCTACATCTTCAGTCTTGCCGCACACCCCTTTAATTGTGCAGCCGCTTCCTTTGGCTGTTTCCTGACATTGATAACAGAACATACTCATTTTCTCAGAATCCTCCTTTTTATTTGCTCTTTAATTTTTCGCAAGTTCATTTAACTGAGTTTATTCTAAATCAACTCCTAGTTGAGTAATGTGATTTGGACATTTTTTTAGGTGTGAGTTTTCTCACACCTGGGGCTAGTTCCGACTAGCTCGTGACCAATCTCCAAGGCTTGGCGGTTAAGAGGAATTAGATTGTGCCGGTGTTCGGGCAAAACCTTAAGCAAAGCCTGAGTGACAGAATTCTCACGCACTACCCCTGTGTGAGCCAGATATGCCCCTAATAGGATCATATTCCCGACCTTCTCACTCCCAAGTCTCTCCCGGGCTAAGGTGTTTGCCGAAGCTTTGAAAACTTTAATATCCCGCCGTTTCGGCTCAATGTCTATGAGGGATGAATTCATGATTAAGAGTCCCCCCGGTACCAGGTCTTGCTCGAACTTCTCCAGGGACGGCCGATTGAGCACGATCAGCGAGCTGGGTTCTGAAAAAAGAGGAGAACTAATCGGCTCATCTGCTAAGGCCACCAAGCAATTAGCCGTACCTCCCCGCATTTCGGGACCATAGGAAGGAATCCAGCTTACATGCTTCTTTTCAATCATGCCGGCATGTGCCAAAAGCAATCCCATGGACAAAACGCCCTGCCCCCCAAAACCGGCGATCATTATTTCTTCATGCATTGAACACATCCTCCTTTGACTCGTGTTCCAATCTTTCCTCCAACCCTTTTACAGCACTGCTCCCTAACCTGTCTCTGGTTCCAGCCTTTGCTCCGGCCTTTG
>DAHVVW010000208.1 GCA_027357125.1 Clostridiales bacterium | reverse complement strand
GGATTATCCCATAGGTCTCTCGAAGGATCGGCTCTAATAAAGGGTGGGGATAAATTACTAGCTCCCCGCCCCGGCGCCGGCGCAGAAAAGCTTTCACCAGGCCAGCATCCCACGGCCCCGGCCGGTATAAAGCGAGTATACATATAATATCCTCAATGTTCCCTGGCTGAAACTTTTTCAATAGGCCGCGCATCCCGGTGCTCTCCATTTGAAAACAGCCCAACGTATCTCCTTGAGCCAGTAAACGAAAGGTAGCCGAATCGTCTAAGGGAATATCATCCATGGTGAACTTGATATCCCTGGTCTTAGCCAAAAAATCCAGAGTATCATCAATGATCGTAAGGTTTCTCAAACCTAAGATGTCTATTTTAATCAGTCCCAAAGCCTCTATACTCTCCGGTCCATACTGGGTAACCACTTCACCTCCGGGAGCGCGCTCAATGGGAACCAGTTTACCTAAATCCCCATTGCTGAGCACTACCCCGGCGGCATGCACGGAAGTGTGCCTGACCCGCCCTTCCATTTTCTTCGCCGCATCTATTAAATGCCGGAAAGGTTCCTGCTTTACTGGAATGCGCGTAAACTCCGGCAGAGTGGCCAGGGCGTGTTCCAACCCGCCGGAACCTGAAAAACTAGGCAAATTACCGGCAACCAAATCAATAACCTGCGTAGGGGTACCCAAAGCCTTACCAGCCTCCCGTATCGCTCCGCGCGCCCCCAGCGTGCTAAATATGCCAATCTGGGCCACATTCCTCTCGCCGTACTTTTTCCGTATGTATCTAAGCACCTCGTACCGTCTACGTTGACAGACATCCAGATCGATATCGGGTAAGTCAGGACGCTCCGGATTGAGAAAGCGTTCAAAAAACAGGCCGTAGTAAATTGGATCAATACTAGTTATTCCTAAAAGGTAGGCCACCAGGCTGCCGCCCGCTGATCCGCGCCCCGGCCCGACCGGTATCGCCCGGCTGCGGGCAAACTTCACGATATCGGCTACAATCAGAAAATAGGAAGAAAGCTTCATACGGCTGATTGTGGCCAATTCCTTCTCTAACCGTTCCAACACTTGGCCGGTGATATAACGGTACTTGTGCGGCAGATTCCGATGACAGAGAGCCCTAAGCAAACTATCTTGCGCATATTCTTGCGAACATTCCCGTAAATCGTCCTGCGAGAGGATAGGAAATAACGGCAAGCGTGCAGTATCTAATTCCAGTTCCAGATTACAGCGGCCACTTATCTCCTCAGTATTGGCAATAGCCTCCGGAACGGAAGCGAAAAGCCTTCTCATTTCTATGGGCGATTTCAAATAGCGATTCCCTCCGGGCTTAGAAGCATTGCCTAGCCGGTTGAGCCTACCCATCATCTCTTGTACCCCGGCCTCAGACGGTTCTACATAATGCACATCATTTGTAGCCACAGTAGGAACACCGATGGTATGACCGAGTTGAACAAGCATTCGGTTGCACAATGCCTGATCGGGTGAACCGTGATCCTGAAGCTCTAAATAGAAATTCCCGGAGCCAAACATTTTCCGGTACTGATTTGCCACCTCCGAGGCCTGTTGATGCTCACCTGATAGCAATAAATGCGGAATCTCCCCACTTAAACAACCGCTCAAAGCTATCAATCCCCCGGCAAACCTGGCAAGAAGTTTTTTATCGACACGCGGCCGGTAATAAAATCCCTCCAGGTGAGCTCTGGTTACTAACTGGACTAGATTTTTATAGCCCTCAATGTCGCGAACCAACAAGGTCAGATGAAAGTTTTCCTTGGTTTTCTCCAACCTGCTGCCGGAAGCAACATAAACTTCACACCCGATGATCGGCTTTATCCCGGCCGCCCGGGCCAATACATAGAACTCTAAAGCACCGTGCACGCCGCCGTGGTCAGTCAGAGCAACTGCTGACATCCCCAATTCCTTGGCCCTGGCTACAAGATGAGATAGCCGGCAAGCCCCATCCAGAAAACTGTATTCAGAGTGCACATGTAAATGTACAAATGACATATAAAAGCCCCTTCCAGCACGAACAAGCATTCCGGAACATATGTTCCTTTGCCTATTATAAAGCCAGAAGAGGACCATGTTATAGAAGTAAATACTGGAAATAGGATTTGATTGAAGGGGGGCTTATTAGCCCCCCTCAGTTCTTATAATTCATGGATGAATAAACCGCTTCTCAGTTTAGGCTCAAACCAAGTCGATTTAGGAGGCATCACTTTGCCGGCATCCGCTATGGCCATTAAATCATCAATAGTTGTCGGATACATGGAGAAAGCAACCTTCATGCCTTCCTTTACCCTGCGCTCAAGTTCTGTCAGACCCCTGATTCCGCCCACAAAATCAATCCTCTTATCCGTTCTTGGGTCTTGGATGCCCAGAATCGGGTTAAGAAGATTATTTTGCATTATAGAAACATCCAGTCGAGCAACAGGGTCATTATTATCATATGTTCCTTGTTTGACAATCAACTTGTACCACTTGCTATTAAGGTGCATACCGAAAGTATGCTTTGCCTCCGGTTTATATTGTCCTCCACCTTTATACTCTTCCAAATCGAACTGTTCTTTTAATTTAGTGATAAACTCCTCTTCCGAGTTGCCGTTTAGATCTTTGACTACTCGATTGTAATCCATGATGAATAGCTGCTCATCCGGAAACAGCACGGACAAAAAGTAGTTAAATTCTTCCGTACCGTTAAATCTAGGGAACCGTTCTCTCCTCTTTATTCCTACTTTGACTGCAGAGGCAGAACGGTGATGTCCATCTGCAATGTACAGATAGTCTACTCCGGCAAAGGCGCTAATTAATTTTTCCAGGACAGCCGGATCGTCAATGACCCACACCGTATGAGTGATACGGTCCTCTGACACAAAATCATAAACCGGCTTATGCGCTTCCATCCACTTGTTAATCAGGTCATTGATTTCATGCTTTGCTCTGTAGGTGAGGAATATTGGTCCGGTGTTGGCATTACAGTAATCTACATGGTTAATTCGGTCTAATTCCTTATCTGCTCTGGTATGCTCGTGCTTTTTGATGATATCATTGATATAATCATCGATTGATGTACAGCCTACAATTCCGGTTTGGGCCCTGCCATCCATAACCTGCTTGTAAATATAGAAGCAGGCATTGCCATCTTGAATTAACGTGCCTTCTTCAATCATTCTCTTCAAATTGTCTCTGGCTTGTTCATATACCCTCGTATCATAGGGATCAATTGACGGATCAAGATCTATTTCCGCCTTATCAACATGCAGGAATGAATAGGGATTGCCCTTTGCCATCTCCCTTGCTTCATCACTGTTCATGACATCATATGGAAGTGCCGCCACCTTGTCAGCCAGCTCAGAAGTAGGCCGTATCGCCCGAAAAGGTTTTACAATTGCCATAGTTATCACTCCTCAACCCAAATAACAACTCCAATATGCACGTTTAACGTAACTTAATTCTACACCCATTAAAAAAATCCCCCTAAGGTAGGGGAATTGAGGGATATTTTTCTCCCGTAAAATTAAAAAGAGCAGGTCACACCATTCATAAAACGCCTCTTACCACAACACGCGCTGGTTTGGGCTGTCCAACACTTGTTTCAGCGCAGTAATGATGTAGACGATGAAAAGAAAAACGCCCAAAGATGCGAGCGGCGCAAAATAAGGGAAAGGTTGTGCCCCTAAGGTTGTTCCATGGGCCCAAAGATATCTGAATGACATGTTGACCACTCCTAAAAAGTTTTAGTCCTAGGGCATACTCCGTTTGACATCGCTTAAAATATCTTCACGTGTTGCCTGATTCAAATCTTGGATTTTCCCTACAAAGAAAAGCCCAATTGATAATAACATCACCATGATCGGGAGGGGAAAGGGGCTGTAAACATCGATAAAGCGAATGAGGCTGACCAGCGTTTCATTAGGTTCTAAGGATTGTTTGATGCTTAATTCTAAATGCCTAAAATCTATTAAGAGTATGCCTAAGGTCGTATGGTAATTGTAGATTGGGAAATAGACAGACATGCGTGGGGTCAAATTAAACGGATCAAGTAAATTAATGGCCTTTTGATGTTTTTCTGCCGTTTCCATATTCTCTATAGCCTGTTGGATATCTTTTGTGGCATCCGATAATTCATTCAAGTCCTCTTGGATGTTCTTCATGATCTCTTCAAACTGCATTTGGGCGGCTTGGACAAGGCGGTTTGCACCATCGGTGACAACTAGTCCGACCGTTCCAAAAGTACCGAGCAGCATCAAGGGAAAGGGCACATGCAAATCAATGATCTTAAACAATAAAAAGATGGTTTCATTCGGTTCCATCTGCTGCCGCCAATAGATCGCGATTTCACGGAGCCCAATCAAACTAATACCAATGGCGTTATTTGGCCGGATGAGGAGCCAGATCATAATAGTCCGTGGACACAAATTAAAGGGGTTCAGATTGCGGGCATACCATTTACGAACATGTTGGAGAATGAGCGGATAGTATTTTTCGTAAACCTGCCGTTGTTGACCAGAGGAGTGGCAGCGTGCAAGGAGCGGCGTCAAATATTGATTAAGGGTCTGC
>DAHVVW010000207.1 GCA_027357125.1 Clostridiales bacterium | reverse complement strand
TTGCCGTCTCCGGCATGGCCAAGCACCGCAATCATAACGTTATATTTGGCCGCAATTTCTCGAATCTGCCGGACCATAGCCGGAATACTGCTCCGTGGAACGGTTAAATCCTCGCCAATGATCGTAGGTCTTACCCTGGAGACTGCAGGAAAGGCCGAGCGGCGTGCCCGCCATAATTCCTCTGCTTCTTCTTTCGTTTGGGCAATCCGAATTTGAACGGCACCGAGCCGTTGGCAAATTTCTTCTATTTTTCCGATCTGTTTAGCGAGGATTTCTTTATCCCCATCGACTTCAATCAATAAGACGGCCTCAGCATCGATGGGCAGGCCAACTTTAGCATATTCCTCGATGTTCCTAATATAAATATTGTCCAATAGTTCTAAGGTCGTTGGCACGACTCCCCTGGCAATAATCTCCGATACTGTCTCACTCGCTTGATCAATCTCCGAGAAAACCGCCAACATCGTATTTTTTGCTTCTGGCAGAGGGATAAGTTTAACAATAATTTTGGTAATCACACCCAACGTTCCCTCTGAACCTGTAAAGAGTTTCGTCATATCATAACCCGTAACATTCTTGATGGTTCTTCCACCCGTGTTAATGACCTCACCTGTCGGAAGCACAACTTCAAGTCCAATGACATAGTCCCGGGTAACTCCATATTTAACCCCGCGTGGCCCCCCGGCACATTCTGCTACATTGCCGCCCATGGTTGAAACAGCTAAACTGGCAGGATCAGGAGGATAGAACAACCCCACCCGCTCAACTTCATTTTGCAGTTGACCCGTAACCACCCCTGGTTCTACCACCGCAATCAGATTCTTGCGGTCAAGCTCCAGTATTTTGTTCAGTCTCTTCAGAACAAGGATAATACAATCCCCTACGGAGATCGTACCCCCACTGACATTTGTCCCTGCTCCCCGTGGAATGACCGGAATTTTCTCCTGATTAGCCAGCTTCAGAACCTGGACTATTTCTGCTGTACTACCGGGATAGACCGCAACGCCTGCTAAATCCTTTTCAATATCGGCTTTAACAAATGAGGCATCATAGGTATAGCAATATAAGTCTTCAAATGAAGTATATAAGTTATCCTTCCCGACAATTTCAGTGAGCCTTTGAATGATCTCTGCTTGCACAAGATTTGCCTCCCCCCCAGGTCTTATTCGAGGCTCGATGCACGAGGCTCGAAAATTAGAACTAGCACCTCTACCTCAACTTCGCATCTCATATCAGACCTCATTCTGATTTCTGACTTCTGGCTTCTGTTACCATAGCCTTCGAATTAAGCTACAGTATGGGAAAATCCAGTCAGGGCGAACCCGGGCTGGATTTTTTGCAACCATACAGATAGACAGCCGGTGCCTAAACCAATAGATATTTGTGGCGTACTTCTTCGTTTTCCTGCAATTCCTCAACAGTACCGGTGAAACATACCTGGCCTTTTTCCAGGATATAACAACGATCAGCCAAATTGAGGGCTGATTTAAGGTTTTGCTCCGCCATCAAAATAGAAATCCCGGCGGCTTTAAGCTTTAAGATCTGTTCCTCTAATTCCCTGACGATCAGAGGAGCCAGTCCTTCTGTCGGCTCATCCAGAATGAGCAGTTCAGGATCCCCCAACAACGCGCGGGCAATGCTGAGCATCTGCTGCTCACCCCCGCTTAAGTTCCCCCCGCGCCGGTTTCCGTATTTCTTAAGTACCGGAAACAACCCGTAAACACGGTCCAAGGTCCAGGTTCCCCGGGAAGGTACGCCAGCCTGGGCTACTTCCAAGTTCTCCCGCACCGTTAGGTCGGCAAAGATCCGCCGGTCATCGGGTACAAACCGTATCCCTTTCGCAACCATCCTGCGGGTAGGCAGCTTCGTGATGTCCTGTCCTTGGTAGAAAATATGCCCGGTCTTGGGCGAGGCAAGACCTACAATACTCTTCAACGTAGTGGTCTTGCCCACCCCATTGCGTCCCAACAGACAAACGGCCTCCCCTTTCTCTACCCGGATGGATACCCCGAATAAAATGTGGCTCAGTCCGTAATACGTATGGATATCCTGCACTTCCAACATTAGCCTGTCTCCCCTAAATATGCATTTTGCACGGCCTTATCCCGCCGCACTTCAGCGGGCGATCCTTCGGCAATGGTTTGCCCTTGATGCAAAACCATCAGCCGTTCAGCCACATCAAACACCAAATCCATATCATGCTCCGTGAGTAAAATCGTTAAGCCCTCATTTTGGGCCAAATTCTTAATCAGCTTGACAATTGTGCGCGTTTCCTCGGGAGACATCCCGGCCGTCGGCTCATCCAAAAGGAGAATTTCCGGCTGACTGCCTAACGCAATGGCCAACTCTAATACTTTTTGATCTCCGTAGGAAAGAGAGTTGCATAAGCGCTCACGATAAGGTATGAGGCCTAGTTTATTCAAAACATCGTTGGTCTCCTCAACCACCAGTTTACGCGCCGGAGTGAATAATTTGTTTGATTTACGGTAGCGGGCCAAGACGGCGACTTGCACGTTTTCAAACGTATTCAGACGGGGAAAGATGTTGATCAATTGAAAGGATCTGGCTACCCCTTTGCGGCAGATATCATGGGGTGAAAGTCCGCCAATCTCTTCTCCCTTAAACGAAATGTGGCCTTTGTCCGGGCGCAAGTGACCGGTGATCAAGTTAAACAGGGTGCTCTTACCCGCCCCGTTAGGACCGATCACGGCTACCACTTGTCCCTTGGATACGGTTAAATCAGCGTTGACAATGGCCTGAAAACCGGAAAAGGCTTTGGCAACCTGTTTAATCTGAAGCATCCTTTCCCCACCTTCCTTTGTCTCCGTCGCGCCCGCTATATTTCTCTGCCAGAAAGCCCAGG
Source organism: Clostridiales bacterium (assembly GCA_027357125.1). Classification (GTDB taxonomy): domain Bacteria; phylum Bacillota; class Desulfitobacteriia; order Desulfitobacteriales; family Desulfitobacteriaceae; genus Paradesulfitobacterium. The sequence goes on along the minus strand of DAHVVW010000207.1, from coordinate 1,706 downwards.
ATACCCTGGGGCAGCAGCAGTACCAGGACCAAAAGGATGATCCCCAGCACCAGTAACCAGTATTCCGTGTAAGTGCCCACTTTCATGGATAAAAACACAATAATGCCCGCTCCCAGAGCTGGACCGTAAAAGGTGGTCAATCCGCCGAGGAGGCACATGATCATGATTTCGGCTGACTTGCTCCAGGAAAGAAGGGACGGAGATACTGATTTTTCCACCAGCACAAAGAGCACCCCGGCAATCCCGGCAAAGAACCCGGCAATCACAAAGGCAGCCAAACGGTGGCGCCGGATATTGATCCCAACGCTTTCGCTGCGCACAGGGTTATCCCGGGTTGCCATCAGAGTAAGGCCAAAGGGAGACTTCAGGATCAGATAAAGTACCGCCAGACAAACTGTCAAGACCGTCAAGGTAACGTAATAAGCGGTCTTAAGAGAATTAAAAACCTCAGGTACCGGTATCCCGTGCAAACCATCATCTCCACCGGTTAGGGCCGACCAGCGGAAGATTACGGCCCAGACCAGCTGGCCGAGAGCCAAGGTAAGCATACCAAAATAAAGACCGCGTGAGCGCACACAAAACCAGCCAATCAACAAAGCAGTGAAGGCAGCGGCTACCGGACCTGCCACTACAGCCACAACGAACGGGAGCGGGGTCTTAAGCAGAAGAATCGAAAAGGTGTACGCACCCACGCCAAAAAACACGGCATGGTGCAGCTGCAAAAGCCCGCCGAAGCCCAAGATAAAATTAAGGCTGGTCGCGAGAAGGGCAATTACAAAGATACTTGCCAAAAGATACAGATAATAACGGGGCAGCACCGGCGGTAGTACGAGCAAAACTGCCAGCATGATCCATGGAATGATGCGGCGAAGCTGCATAGGCTCCCCTCCCTTACCAGACGGATTTAAGCAGGCCTGACGGCCGAATAATTAAAAGAATACCGATCACCACGTAGGGAACGACAATGGCCAAATTAGGCAGGAACAAAACTCCGAGGGCTTCGGCCACACCTAAAATGAGAGCACTGATCAGGGTTCCCCAAATATTTCCCAGCCCCCCCACGACTACAACCAAAAAAGCGTAGACAACCATGCTGGTGTCCATCCCCATACCGATGTTGACCATCGGGGCCATTAAAGCTCCACCCAAGCCTGCCAACCATCCCCCCAGGGCAAAAACAGTCCCAAATACCCGTGTACTATTGATGCCCAGGACATCCACCATTTGTCGGTCCGTAGCCGTGGCCCGGCAGATTTTCCCCGTCACTGTCTGGGTTAGGAATAGCCATAAACCCAAGGCAACTAAAGGTCCCACTACCAACATAAAAACGTAATAGACGGGAATAATGATCCCGGCCAAGGACAAATTGCCGATAAAAATACCGGGAACGGACACTGACTTAAACTCCGTACCCCAAACCATTTTCACCAAATCTCCAAAAATTAGCACCAGCGAATACGTAAGCAACATCTGGATTAGATGCTCCTGTCCATATACAAAGCGCAGCAATACCCGCTCTATCATAATACTGAAAGCAGCCACGACCAAAGGGGCCACAACCAAAGCCAGCCAGAAACCCGCGGGATTCTGCTTGCCCATCATTTCGGCCACCGAAAAAGACAAGAAAGCTCCTAACATGTAAAAAGAACCGTGCGCAAAATTAATAATCCTCAGTACTCCGAAAACCAGGGTCAAGCCGGCGGCCA
>DAHVVW010000206.1 GCA_027357125.1 Clostridiales bacterium | reverse complement strand
GAAGTTTCGAGCCTGAAAAGAACCCTATCAAGTAAATCGGAAAAAGGAACAAGGCCGGAATTGTCAAATTGAAAGTCAGCCAGTAATTCGCGAAACTCGTCTTTTTGCCTTAGACGAAAAATCTTACCATGGATAATCGCTGGGTCTTTAGGTATTGAGGTGGCTTTTAATTTGCACAGAATAGCCATGATCACGTCATCGGGATAAATCGTCTTTTCGTGGTACTGTCGCAACGTTTCTATTGCAGACACAGTCGACACCTCCTAACACAGTCTTGCCATCCAGTTACATAATACACCTATATTGGTGACCTGTCATCTTCTGGAATATCAATCTTAGTAATAACATATTCCTTGACGTTCATTAGAAGTCTTCCAGTCTAATACGCCCCTTTCCCCGTAAAGACCACAAATACCGTCTTCCACAGGATCTTGAGGTCGAGCCAGAAGCTCCAGTTCTGCACATACTCCAGATCATAGGTGAGGGTTTCCCCAAGCGTAAGCTCGCTGCGCCCGTTCACTTGGGCCAGACCGGTCACTCCGGGGGGCACTTTGAGGCGCTGCCACTGCTCCGGGGTGTAATGCTTGGCGATTTCCGGCACCTCCGGGCGGGGGCCGACCAGGCTCATGTTCCCGAGCAAAATGTTAAGCACCTGGGGCAGCTCATCCAGGCTGGTCTTGCGCAGGAAGCGCCCGCTGCTTGTTATGCGCGGGTCATTCTTGTCCTGGAAGACAAAGTTCTCTAAGTCTTTAACCTTCTGGAGCTTAGCCTTCATCAGATCATCAGCATGCGGCACCATTGTCCTGAACTTATACACGGTATACGGCTTGCCACCCAGCCCGACCCGCTTTTGCGTAAATATTGCCGGGCCGGGGGAATCAAGCTTAATCCAGAGAACGATCACCAGCCACAGCGGAGAGACGAGGATGAGGAGAACGGACGCCACAACCAGATCAAGTATTCTTTTCCCTGCCAGCTGCCAACGCGGGTAAGACAGCCCCGGTTCTTCAGCCGCTGTCTTTCGCACAGCCATACTCTCCTTCATCCTACGGACTCCTTTCACTTTGAGTTACTTCCTCGTCCGCTCCACAACCCGCTTTACTGCTTCAATGACATCCTGGGTATCCTGGGAACTCATCCTCGGATAGAGCGGCAGAGACAAGATCCGGTCGAACGTCCCTTCCGCCTGGGGGTAGTCTCCGCGCTTGTAGCCGTAAGTCTCCCGGTAATACGGGTGCAAGTGGACCGGGATGAAGTGCACGCTGGTGCCGATCTTATCTTCTTTCAGTTCTTCGATAAACCGGTCGCGGTCTACTGTTAGTTTATCCAGGTTAAGCTTGAGAATGTACAAATGCCAGGCGTGGCGGGTATAATCCAGTTCCACCGGGACTTCCAACTCAGGCATCTGTCCAAAAGCTTCGTTAAATCGTTCGGCAATCTCGCGCCTTATGCCCTGCATCCTTTCAAGCTTCGCCAGTTGGGTTAAGCCCAGGGCTGCTTGGATATCCGTCATGTTGTCCTTATAGCCTGGATAGAGAATCTCGTAATACCAGGAACCGGCGGCGCTGTAGCGGTTCCAGGCGTTGCGGCTCATGCCGTGCACGCTGATCACCCTGATTTTAGCGGCTAAGGCCTCATCATTGGTTGTGACCATACCCCCTTCCCCGGTGGCAAGGTTCTTGGTCGCATAGAAGGAGAATGCTGTTGCATTCCCGATGGAGCCGATCATCTTCCCTTTGTACTGCGTATAGACAGCATGAGCACCGTCTTCCAGGACAAAGAGGTTATGCGCTTGCGCCAAAGCCAGAATTTCGTCCATGTCACAGGCATGTCCGGCGATATGCACCGGAATAATGGCTTTAGTGCGGGGAGTGATCTTTTCTTTCACCCTCTCAACATCAATATTCATGGTCACGGGATTAATGTCAGCAAATACAGGGGTCGCCCCGGCATGAAGCACGACATTGACTGAGGCTGCAAAGGTCATCGGGGTCGTGATCACCTCATCCCCCGGTCCGATTCCGGCCGCCACCAGGGACAGGTGGAGCGCAGCCGTACAGGAGTTGACCGCGATCGCGTAGTTAGCGCCGACATATTCCGCAAAGCGTTTCTCAAACTCCATGGTCTTCGGGCCTTTGGTAATCCAGTTGGACTTTAAGCTGTCCACCACTTCGGCGATGTCATCATCTTCAATCAACGGTAACCCATACGCTAAAAATTCTTGACGAGGCATTATTTGAGGACTCCTTTCAACTTTCAGTACTCAGTAGTCAGAAGTCAGTACTCAGAATACTATTGTTCTTGACTCCTGTCTCCTAGTACTTCCCGGTACACTCTCTCCATCTCTGTCACATTCTCCTGCCAATCGTAATGTTCCAGAACGAAGGATCGCCCGGCCTCTCCCATGCGCTTGCGCTCCTCCGGGTGGTCAATCATATATTCCATCGCTGCCGCCAGCTCCTTGACCTTGCCGGGAGGAATGAGCAGCCCGGTCTCATGATCGGCCACGACCTCCGGCAAGCCTCCGACCCGGCTGGCAATGATGGGACGTCCGCAGGCCGATCCTTCCACAGCAGTAACCCCAAAGCTCTCCTGGCGGGAGGGTACGACCACCACATCCAGGCTTTGGTATAATTCCGCGACATCCTTGCTCGGAATTGCCCCCAACCATTCGATCTTGCGGGCGATTCCCAGTTTCAGCGCCAGCCGTTGAAGGCGGGCTTTCTCCGGCCCGTCCCCGGCCAGACGGAGGCAGGCTCGCCCAGGGGTTTGCCGCTCGATCTGGGCAAACGCTTTAAACAGAACATCCAGCCCATACACCGGCTCTAAATATTTAGCCACCCCGAAGATCAGAGGCTGTGAAGCCTCCTGCCGCTCTTCCGCCGGGGGCTTGAAGCGTTCGATATCCACACCAAAGGGAATGACTTCCGCCCTGCGCCCGGCGTCTGTATAACGCTGCATTTCCTGCGCCATGATGCGGCTGGTGGAGCACAGGACGTCAGCCTGTTTTAAGGTCCATTTTAAGAGCAAGCTGTGCACAAAGGATTTGCGGGGAAAAGAAAAGATATCACTCCCCCAGGCTGAGATGACATAAGGGTGCTCCTTCGCCAAAGCCCCCAGGAAGCCAAAACTGGTGGCATAATGGGCGTGGATAATATCCGGCTTGAGCCGTTTGACCTCATCCACGACCCAGCTCCGGCGCAAGATGACATCAAGCTTGCCGCCGATAAAACCCGGGACAACGTGCACGGTGGCATGGGGAATACGAGCCGGCAGAAAGCTGACGACATGAACGTCCCAGCCCCGGCGTCCCAGTTCACTGGCCCATTTTTCAGTATGCGAGCTTGCAGCATTGGCTAACAGACAAAGCTTAGACATCCTAATCCCCCATCGCCGATTCTAGGTCACACATTCAGTTCTGCCAGCCATTCGGCAACAATGCTGTCCCAGGAATAATGCCTTTCAACATAACGGCGCCCGTTTTCACCCAAGGAGCGTCCTTGGTCAGACTGGCCGTAAAGGGTGCGGATCGCTTCCGCCATCTTCTCCGGGTTTTCCGGCTCTACGGTGAGACCGGCTCCTGCCGCGTGCATCAGGTCCACGGCTTCCCCTTCCCCGCTGTAGATAATCGGAACCGCGCAGCCCATAGCAGGGAACATTTTGGAAGGGCGCGCTCCTTCAAAGAGTTTAAGCTTCTTCAGAGGCACGATACTCGCACCGGCTAAGGAAAAATAGCGAGGTACTTCCGTTACCGACTGGAAGCCCAGGAAGCGGACATTATCAAGCTTGAGCTTACGGGCCATTTCTTCCAGTCTCGGCTTTTCCGTGCCATCCCCCAGGAACAGAAAGTAAAATTGTTTCTCTGACAGCAAACGCTCGGCCGCTTCGAGGACCGTCTCCAGCCCTTGAGCATAACCCATGGTTCCGGCATAGATGAGCACGAATTTATCTTTAAGCCCCAACTCAGCCAGAAGTGCTTCATCAGGAGGCCGCGACCGAAAAAGCTCAACATTCACTCCGTTAGGCAAGAAGACAACCTTATCCTTTGGAATCCCCCGCTTAAGCCAGGTTTCCCGAATGCCCAAAGTGACGGCGGACAGCTTCCAGGATCTTCGGTAGAGCCAGCTTTCAAGGCCTTCTGTTAAGCGGATTAAGGTCTTATTCGTCACCAGGCCCAAGGCGACAGCGGATTCCGGCCACAGATCCGAGACGTTGAAAACCAGCCGGGCTCCCTTGAGCCATTTCCCGATGACTGCTGTGATCCCCAGGAATAACGGGGGCGACTCAACAAACAGAATATCGCAGGGACCGGCCCGCATAATTCCCCACAGAGAGGAAAAGACAAAGGAAAAGTAGTTTAAGAGGCGCTTCCAAAAGCGACCGCGCTGCACCGGGTAGATCCAAGTCCGATAGACTGTAAGCCCTTCAACTTCATCCTGCATAAACCACCGTCCCCGGTATTCAGGGGGGATAACCCCGCTCGGATGATTGGGAAAGGCAGTTACCACTTCCACCTGATGCCCGTGTCTGGATAAGGCCTTGGCCACTTCTGAAAGCCGGACCTGGGCTGCTCCCTTTTCAGGTGGAAAATACTGAG
>DAHVVW010000205.1 GCA_027357125.1 Clostridiales bacterium | reverse complement strand
CATTAATATTGCTCTCGCAGTAAAAAAGCAGGATCAGCCGTAAAGTCCAGCCGTATCCTGCCTCTGTGAATACTTATCAAACTTAATTCCCGTTCCCTTTACCGATCGCCAGGTAGAGGGAATCGAGCAGGGCTTGGGCACTTGCGCGCAAGATATTGGAAGATACTCCGATCGTGCCCCAATCTGAATGCCCCAGATGCGTTTGTACGATAACTCTGACCACCGCTTCCGTGCCACTGGCCCCGTCTAAAACCCGCACTTTATAGTCAACAAGTTCGCTTTCCTCGATCACCGGGAAGAAACCGCGCAAAGCCTGGCGTAAAGCCTGGTCAAGGGCATGAACCGGTCCGTTTCCTTCCGCGGCAATGTGCACAATTTCCGAGCCCATCTGGACTTTGACCACAGCTACCGAGTCCAGTTCCCCGCGCAGGGGGTCACTCCAGACGTGGTACTCCAGGAGCTGGAAAGGAGGCTCAAACTTGTCAAGGACACGCATGAACAAGAGGTCAAGGCTGCCATCAGCCGTCTCAAACTGGAATCCCTGATTCTCCAGTTCCTTGATCTGAGTCATGGCCACTTCCACCCGCGGGTCCTCTTTGCGGATTTCCGGCTCAATGCGGCGCATTCTTTCCCAGATATTAGCCTTACCTGCTTGGTCAGATACCAGGATGCGGCGCTCATTTCCCACCTGGCTCGGCTCAATATGCTCAAAAGTGCGCCTGTTTTTAAGAATAGCGTCAACATGCATTCCTGCTTTATGAGCAAAGGCGCTGCGCCCGACAAACGGCTGTTTTTCGTCAAAAGGGTAATTAGCCAGGTCTGCCACATACCGGGACAGGTGGGTAATCTGAGGGAGCACTGACTCATCCACGACCTCATACCCCTTTTTAAGCTGGAGCAGAGGGACAAGTACACTTAAGTTAGCATTCCCGCACCTCTCTCCGAACCCGTTCCAGCACCCTTGCACCTGCGTAACTCCCGCTTCAACAGCAGCAATACTGTTGGCCACGGCCAAGCCGCCGTCATTGTGGACATGAATACCAAGTTCCGGCACGGGCAGGACTTTGGCAGCACTGACCGCCCCCTTTATTTCCTCGGGCAAAGCACCGCCATTGGTATCACAGAGAATAATGACGGAAGCTCCTCCTGCAATAGCCGCTTCTACACATTTTAAGGCATACCCTTGATTCTCTTTGAACCCGTCGAAGTAATGTTCCGCGTCAAAAAACACGTCGCGCCCGGCTGCTTTTAAAAAAGCTATCGACTCTTTAATAATCCGCAGGTTGTCATCCAGAGATCCACGCAGAACATCATGGACATGCAGATCCCACGCCTTGCCAAAGATTGTGATCGTGGAGGCTCCGGAAGCCAAAAGCTTAGCCAAGATATCACTCTTCTCAGGCGCTTCCATAACACGGCAGGTACTGCCAAAAGCCGCGATCTTAGTCTGGGAAAAAGACATTTTGCTCACTTCTTGAAAGAACTCTTCATCGCGGGGATTAGCACCGGGCCACCCGGCTTCTAAGTAGGGAATACCCACTTCAGCCATTTTCTGCACATAGAGCAGTTTGTCCTTAACTGAGAAATGCACTCCTTCTCCCTGGGCTCCATCCCTTAACGTCGTATCATACACGACAATTTTTCTCTGCGTCATGTTTTCTCTCTTCCCCTCTTTCTGCGAACAAATCCCGTTCGATATTTGGCAACCTTTTTTACTCTTAAGACATTCGGCAAGTTCAAAAAAATGTAGTTAAAAGCCCCTGGCCGTTCTTTTGAACTTCCACGGGCTCAATTAAGCTTATTCTAATACAGCTTAATGTTATATACAACAGTTTTGACTCAAGGAAAATGCTGGAAAATTCAGAGCTGCCCTGAACTAATCCGCATTTTTAGCGTTTCTAAAAGGCTTTGCAGAAGCCTTTTAGAAACGCTGAGCCCCGATGTTGAAAGTTAGAACCTCAAGATTAACTGCCAAATCCACATTCCTTAGTTCAATTTCAGCAGGTACGTTTAAAACCACCGGAGCAAAATTCAAGATTGCCTGAACCCCTGCTTTAACCATCATGTCCGCGATATCTTGGGCGGCGGCGGCGGGTACAGTAATAATACCGATCTGTGTCCGGTTCTGCTTTACCACCTCAACCAAGCGCTCTAACGGCATTACATCAACACCGTTGATTTTGGTAGCGGCTTTTCCCGGATCAGTGTCAAAAATACTTGTGATAATAAATCCCCGTTCGCGGAATCCTTTATATGTAGTCAAAGCTAAGCCCAGGTTGCCAAGCCCGACCAGGGTGACGCTCCAGTCAACGCTCAATCCTAAAATTTTTAGGATATGCCTGCGGAGATCTTTGACATTGTAGCCAACACCCCTGGTGCCGAACTCCCCAAAGTAAGCAAGATCTTTTCGCACCTGGGCAGGGCTGACGCCGACTCCCTCTGCTATCTCTCCGGAAGAGATCGTGACAATTCCCTTACGGTCAACTTCTGTAAGGTAGCGCGAATATACAGACAAGCGGATGATCGTTGCCTCAGGTATCTTTAGCGTCTTCAACAAGATCCCCCATTTCTCACCGATAATAGTCAAGTTTTTTATTGTTCATTATATCACTATCTATCGAAAACGCAATCTATTTTGCCATTTTTAGGAGATAAATTTTGGAACTAAGTTTCTCAAGCGCCCTCAGGCGGAAATTTGCCTGGTTTTAATCTTCGAGCTATTATTTACGGCGTTCGCTCATATTATTTAGCAAATTCTCATATTGCACAAAGACAGGTAACAGTTCCAGTTGCGTTGATGCCTGCGCCTCTAAGATTGCCTGCTGCAACGTCTGAAACTCTTTTATAGTATTACCGAAAATCCCCTGTTCTATAGCTTTAATATTATTTTCCCAGGAACCCTGGGCATACCCTGAACGCAAAAGGGCATTGACTCCGGTTAGGACTACAGCCGTTTCCTGAGCCCCCTTGCCACTGATGCGAAAAGAACGTTCCGGTACCATAACCTGCTTCATCACAGTTTCTGTACCTAATCGACTCAGCTCACGGCGTAAACTCTGCAACTCCTCCGGCTTTAAAGAAAACCCGATCCCGACACTCCAGGGGTTAGCCGATACAACCTCTGCTTTCCACCCCTGCCGGGTCAGGGCTTGCACCTGACGACGAGCATTTTCCTCCTGCTGGAACACCCCTGTCTGACAGGTCCAAAAACTGATTTCCGGTAAAGACAAAATCCCTGCTTCACTCCTTGTTTGTGCGGATACAGGAGTAGAACGGGCCACGAGTTTGACATAAAGCACTCCCATTTCCCACACAGCCAGACCCAGGACAATCAAGAGCAACCCTCCGAGGAAGAGCGTTGCTAAGCGCGGTGCCCGTCTCACTTTCCCATTCCCCTTTCCTTCCACTAGGACAACCTTTACTGAAAAATATGTGACCGGGCAATAATTTAGACCACTTTGGCCCAGGGGGATAAAAAATGCTTGGATGACAGCCTGATAAGGCTGTCATCCAAGTTCTAAAGGTATTTGCGTTTTAACTCCTCCAGCAAGGATGCACGTGCGTCAGCAAGCATATAGAGAGAACCGGTGACACACAGCATATCCCCCGGCCCCAGTCGTGCCAGGCCCACAAGCACTGCTTCCCGGGGATTTTCGATGCACTCGACCGAACACCCGTGGTTGCGCGCGATCAGAGCCAAGGCTTCCCAGTCACCGGCCCGGGGGGAATCAGGCTTAGTGATGATCACTTCATCTGCCAGGGGCACCAGCATGTCCACTACCTTTTCTCTCTCTTTGTCCGCCAACATGCCGAGACAGAGAATGAGGCTGGTGCGCTTGTACAGAGGCAGGGCTTGTGCCAGGACTGTGGCTCCATCAACATTGTGCGCGCCATCCAGCAGTACCTTAGGCTTGAGCGAGATTAATTCCAGACGTCCCGGCCACTCGACTTTACGCAAAGCTGCATAGATCGCTTCCCTGGTAATCCCAGCACCGTATTCTGAGTTTAAGACTTCACACACCGTAACCGCGGTCGCTGCGTTTTGCAGCTGATGGCGGCCGATTAGGCGCAGCCTGAGTTTGGGATAGGAGGCATGGAGACCGTAAAGGTCAAACTCCTGTTCCAGTTCTCCGCTCCAGCAGCTTTCCCAGCGCACATCCTCTCCAACTTGCCAGAGATGTACACCCGCTTCCCGGGCGCATGTGCGCAGTACTTCTAAAACCTCAGGGCGCTCGGAAGCAGTCACTGCTACGGAATTCGGCTTGATTATTCCAGCCTTAATCTTCGCAATATCTGTAAGCGTAGGCCCTAGATAATCCATGTGGTCCATCCCGACATTGGTAATGACAGAGACAAGGGGAGAAACCACATTGGTGGAATCAATCTCCCCGCCCAGGCCTACCTCGATCACGGCAAAATCTACTCTTTCTTCAGCGAAATAGAGCAGGGCCATCGCAGTGCTGACCTCAAATTCCGTGGGGTGCTCGACTCCGCTAGCCACTAGCTCTTCTAAATGGGGACGCAACCGTTCAACTAAGGCAGAAATTCTCTCTTGCGCAATCATCTGACCGTTAATCACAATGCGCTCGCGGTAATCGTGAAGATGGGGGGAAGTAAACACTCCGGCCCTATAGCCTGACTCC
>DAHVVW010000204.1 GCA_027357125.1 Clostridiales bacterium | reverse complement strand
GCCGAGCCGAGAAAGGCAATGCCTTCAGCCCGCCGGACTAAATAATTCTGCGCTAAACCTGTACTCGCATTGACAATGGATTCGGAGTCCTTCCACGAAGCATCCCGAACCTCTTTTACCTTTTTCGCCACGCGTTCCAGCGCATCTTCCCAGGAGATATCTTCCCAATCCTTGGCCCCGGGTGCCCTGCGGCGAGGTTTTGTTAAACGCCCGCTGGAATAAGCGACGCTGCGCAAACTCGCAGCCTTGGGACACAGGGTGCCCTCATTCGTCGGATGATCCGGATCCCCCTCCAAGTGAATGAGCTCATCATCCTTGACATACAAAAGCATGCCGCATCCGCCCGAACAAAAATGGCAGATGCTCGGGATAGTCTTGCTGCCTTCAATCCGCAAGGAATATCCTTTGGCCTGAGCGACCGCAGGATCAAGGCCTAGGCCTGTTGCTAATGCTGCCACAGAGATTCCGCTCATCTTCAAAAAACTGCGGCGTGACATATCCATCACCGTATTCCTCCTTCATAGTCATGGCCATGCGAATTCTTGTGTTCGAGCCAGTTATCAATACGAATCATAAATTAGCATTGGATTTCACAAAGCCCGAATTTTCAAAAAAAACTGCAGACTCATCTTAAACCGGAATCTCTTTCTCTGTCACTATTGTGAACTTAATGTAAATAAAGAAAGCATTATGTAAATTACGTAAATAACTGAGGGCAAGAAGAGAAATCAAAAAGCAAACAATAAAAAAGAAAGAAAAATGGCCCAGGGAATCCATCCCCAGGCCATTGCCCAATATTCATAATATCTTTTTGTAACATCAAATGATTTACGAAGATTAAGTTATCCGACGGTTCATGGTTTTAGGTTTGTCATACTATATAGTTTAACAGGCCGACCCACAGCGCCGTATTTCAATTCGCCGTTCAGCATCCCGCATTGTTCGAGAAACTCCAAGTAGCGCCTTACGGTAACGCGGGTGAGCTTTACCCCCTCAGCCACTGTCTCTGACGAGACGGGCACGGAGAGCCCCTGCAAGAAAACAACAATCTGTTTCAGGGTGGAAACATTCAGCCCTTTGGGCAGACCCTCGGGCCCGATACAGCCCTCTTCATTCAGGGCGTTACTGACCGTTTCCTGATCGACCCGTGCCTGCTCCAAGGGGCTCAGATCCTTCAGCTCTGCCATGGTTTCCAAGCGCTCGACCATTTGGTTAAAGGCGCCGGTCAGTTCGCCAATCTCCTTTGGCCCCGTTATATCCAGTTTTTGAGTAACGTGGCCGGTGGCTACATCGCGGGTACCCAACGCAACCTTGTGCAGGGGCCTAATAATGACTTTTTGGACAAAGAACCAGCCCAAAAGCGCAACCAAGAGGGTCAGGATTCCACCGATAAGGCCCATATTAGATAGGGATCCGACCATCTCTTGCTCAAAACTATGGGATACGCCGACATAAAACATGCCGACGATGGTCCCGTTTTGAGCCCTAAGCGGCTCATAAGCTGTCCGATAGATCTGCCCGACCACATTGGCCTGGCCTAAATAGGTCTGTCCGTTTTTCAACACCATCTGGGCTACCGGCTCAGATACTTTAGTACCTGTCGCTCTGTCTCCGTTCGGTCCACGAACAGTAGTAGCCACCCGAGTATCCCCGAGAAAGAAGGTGACTGTATCCCCGGTCAGTGCTGCCAGATGGTCGACTAACTGAGTATTATTGGTAATCTCTTGCTCCCCTTTGTACAACAAGCCGTCCTGGACCCGCCACACCCCTGGATAAGTGTGTTCCACGATCTCCGTGCAGGTCGCCAGATCGGTTTTTGCTTTGATCAGAGCAGTGGCCTCCGCACGATCTTTCATATGCCAGCCCAAAACGGCCATAAAACTCCCCGACAAGAGCAAGAGTGCTCCGAGTAGTAAGGCCAGGATTTGCACTTTGAGCGAACGCATTCAAATTCACCCCGATTTTCTCATGGCAAAAATTCATACTGCCTGCGGCTAAAAAGTATGCGGCGTATTTGCACGGTATCGCCGCTCACAACATAAAACACCACATAATTCTCTACGACCAGCATGCGATATCCTTTCATTCGCAGCATGGTATTCTTTATTAGTGGACAACGCTTTGGCATTTGCTGAAGAGAACCGATGCTATCTACAATTTCATCATAGAGCTTAAAAGCGGCCTGCGGCGAAAGTTCATTTAGATAATCAGTAATCTCCTGCAAATCTCGTTCGGCCGCGGGAAATATCCGCAGGTTATACTTTTCCATGAACATTAGCCCTCAACTTCTCGGCCACTTCAAAGAAATCCTTTCCTTCCGCACCGTTTGCAATCTCTGCCTCAGCTTCAAACAACTTGCTATAAAGCTCAATTAAAGCCTGTTGCCGCTCATACAGTTCTATACTCATCACAACCATGTCGCCCGTGCCGTTCTTCGTAATAAACACTGGCTCACGCTCACTGTGACAGAACTGAGAAATCTCATTGGCATTATTCCGCAAATCTGATATAGGACGAATATTTGGCATTTTTTCACTTCCAATTCTCAATATCTATGTATTTATCCTAGCATTATTCTGAGCAAATATCAACGGTCGTACTGACTTTAATTATGGCGAATTCGCCATAGTTATCTCTTCTTCATCCAACAGAAAGAAAAAGAGAGGCTAACCAGTGAATGATCAGCCTCTCTTTCTTTGTTTCAGCTCTAATTACTGTTCCAAATGTGCAGTTTTATCTGCGGCATCCCTTGTTAGGCTTTGCTATTCTTTAGTCCGCGAGCCGTTTATACGATTGGTACCTGACTTTTGCATCCTGCTCGGCCGCGTTAAAGAGTTCATCGGCCACTTCAGGGAAGGTTTTTTGCAGGGAGGCATACCGGACTTCACCGAGAATGAAGTCTTGGAATGAAGCGGACGGTTCCTTGGAGTCGAGGATAAATGGTTTTTGGCCTTGGTCGCCCAGTTCCGGATTATACCGGTAGAGATGCCAGTATCCGGCCTCAACCGCTTTCTTGCCTTCCAGGATACTTTTGTCCATCCCGGCTTTGATGCCGTGGTTAATACAGGGCGAATAAGCGATGATCAGGGAGGGGCCATTATAGCTTTCGGCCTCTTGGAAAGCTTTCAGGGTTTGGGCCATGTTCGAACCAAGGCATACTTGGGCGACATAAACATAGCCGTAGCTCATCGCCATCATGCCGAGATCCTTCTTGCGGATGCGCTTGCCTGCGGCTTGGAATTTGGCCACAGCAGCGGTAGGCGTGGATTTCGATGACTGTCCTCCGGTGTTGGAGTAAACCTCCGTGTCAAGGACAAGGATATTTACATTTTCTCCGGAGGCCAGGACATGATCCAAACCGCCATAGCCGATATCGTACGCCCAACCATCTCCCCCAATAATCCATTGGGATTTTTTAATGAGGTGGTCCTTTTTAGCCAGAATCTGGGCCAGGAGGTCATTGCCGGCGGCTTCGGCCTTAAGCGTCGGAATAATTTTAGCTGCGGCAGCTTTCGAGGCTGCTGCGTCATCCATACCGATCAGCCATTCGCGGAAAGCTTCTCTGAGTCCGTCGCTTAGGGAGGTTTCGATTCTCTCTTTGACTAAATCAGCGAGTTTCTCGCGGTTTTGCTTCGCTCCAAGATACATACCGAGACCAAATTCGGCATTGTCCTCGAACAGGGAGTTGGCCCAGGACGGACCTTTGCCTTCAGCATTGGTTGTATAGGGAACGGAAGGAGCACTGCCGCCATAAATAGAGGTGCATCCGGTCGCATTGGCGATCATGGTCCGGTCACCAAATAATTGGGTGAGCAGTTTAATATAAGCAGCCTCGCCGCAACCGGCACAGGCACCGCTAAATTCGAACAGCGGTTGGGCAAACTGGCTGTTCTTGACATTGTTGGGTTTGACAAGATTAGCTTTATTGGTGATCGTTGTCGCGTACTCCCAGTTTGCTTTCTGATTTTCAGTCTGTTCGAGAGCGGGTTTCATGACGAGTGCTTTTTCTTTGGCCGGGCAAACCTGAACACAGTTGCCGCACCCCGTACAATCCAGCGGACTGACTTGGATCCGGTATTGCAAGCCGTCAAAGTCTTTACCTATGGCTTTTTTGGTGGTGAAGTCTGACGGTGCCTTATTGCTTTCGTCTTCATTCAAGAGGAAAGGCCGTAAAGCCGCATGGGGGCAGACAAAGGAACACTGGTTACATTGGGTGCAATTTTCCGCTTGCCACTCCGGCACAATTACGGCGATACCACGTTTTTCGTAGGCACTTGTTCCGGAGGGGAAGGTGCCGTCTTCTATGCCCATAAAGGCACTAACCGGGAGATTATCTCCTTCCAGTTGGGTCATCGGCCGTAAAATATTTTTGATAAAGTCGGGCTCATCAACGGCCGCGGCAGCTTCATCCATGGCGTCGGCCCAGGCTGCGGGTACATTCACTTTCACTAACGCTTCAATCCCGCGGTCAATCGCCTTCTGGTTCATGTCGATAATACCTTGGCCCTTTTTGCCATAAGCCTTTTCGACTGATTTCTTGAGATAAGTGATTGCCTCATCAACCGGGATCACATTAGCCAGTTTGAAGAAAGCCGCCTGCATGATCATATTAATCCTGCCGCCAAGTCCTACTTCACCGGCGATAGCAA
>DAHVVW010000203.1 GCA_027357125.1 Clostridiales bacterium | reverse complement strand
CCCAGCATTTTACGCCATTTGCGTGCCCGCGCAATAAATTCCTTGCTCCCGGCTACCATGGACCCGACCGGAGCTCCCAACCCTTTGGATAGGCAAAACTGCACGGAATCTACCGGAGCGGTTAGCTCCCTGACGTCGACCCCTTGGGCGACAGCGGCGTTAAAGATGCGAGCACCGTCCACATGTACCCTAAGTCCCGCTTCTTTGGCAGCAGCAGCAACCTCAGCCACTTGTGCGGGTGTCCAATAGGTCCCACCGGCCCGGTTATGCGTATTTTCCAAGCAAAGGAGAGACGTCCTCGGGAAGTGGATGTTATCCCCGCGCAAGGCTTTGCGCACAGCCCCGGCGCTGAAAATTCCTCCTTCGCTGTCTAAGAGCCTTGGTATTAACCCGCCCAGAGCGGACATGCCCCCGACTTCGTAATAATATATATGCGACTCCTTTTCAAGCAGCACTTCGTCCCCTTTTTGCGTATGGGCCAGCACCGCCACCAGGTTGCCCTGCGTGCCGCTGGTCACGAAGAGAGCCGCTTCTTTTCCTACTTTTGCCGCTGCTAAGGCTTCCAGGCGGTTAACGCTCGGATCCTCCCCGTAAACATCATCCCCGACTTTCGCTTGCGCCATCGCTTCCCGCATTTCAGCAGTTGGCAGCGTCACCGTGTCACTGCGAAAGTTGATCCAATTTTGCTCCATCTCCGGTTCCCCTTTCTGTTTACCTGTTGCCATAAATACAGTGCTAGCTTTTTTTATTGTACTACTTTTTTGCGTTTAACCCCAGACAAAAGTTGAAGTAAATAAGGCGATGCCAGAAGCGGCACCGCCTTAAACAGCATATTAACATATTTATTATTTAGACTATAGCAACTCTATTTAAGCGTGGGTATTGAGCATTTTAGCAAGTTCGGCTTTCGGACGGAAGCCGATGATCTTGTCTACCATCTTGCCACCTTTGAAGATGCCAAGGGTAGGAATGCTCATAATTCCGTACTGACTGGCTACCGGGCCGTGCTCATCCACATTAAGCTTACCGACGACGATTTTATCCACATATTCATCAGCCAATTCTGCCACGATCGGAGCTACCATGCGGCAGGGGCTGCACCATTCAGCCCAAAAATCCACCAGTACCGGTTTGTCACAATTCAGAACGTCTTGATTCCAATTTGCTGTCGTAAAAGTTTTAATATTTGCTCCTGCCATGCAAATCCCTCCTTAGTTATACCGTAAGGTCAATTATTACTTAACAAACTTCGTCAGTACCCCAATCAGTTCTTCAATTGCGCCTTCCTTATTTTGAACATCCACCGCATTTGTTAAACATCGACGGGAGTGATTTTCGAACACAATCGTGCCCACTTTATGAACGGCAGCCCGCACTGCTGCCACTTGAACCAGGACATCCACGCAGTTCTTGTCACTTTCCACCATGCGCTGCAGCCCTTTAACCTGTCCCTCAATTTTTTTCAGGCGCCGGATAAGATCGTCTTTGGAGTCTGTATACGGTGTAGTATCCATAAATATCCCTCCGATACCCTCAGGGGGTAACTTCTTTATTATTATACTGGTAAAGTTTTCTGCTGTCAAACAGTTCTTTGCTTTCCCTACTTGTACTATTATTTTGTGCTAACCGTTACAATATCCGTCTTGATGTGTAATTCTTTTAATTGTTTGAGTGCCACGGCTGAGGGTGCCTGCGTGAGCAAGTCGGTCGCACTCTGAGTTTTGGGAAAAGCGATGACATCCCGAATACTTTCCCTTTCAGTAAGCAGCATCACTAGCCGATCAAGGCCAAAGGCAATCCCGCCATGGGGAGGAGTTCCATACTCAAAGGCTTCCAACAAGAACCCGAATTTAGAGTTAGCCTCCTCTTCCGACATCCCAAGTAGACTGAACATTTGCTCCTGAACTTCCCGGCGATGAATCCGGATGCTGCCGCCGCCAAGTTCAACTCCGTTTAAGATAAGGTCATAAGCCTTGGCCCTGGATTTTAACGGTTGAGAATCAAGCAGCAACAAGTCCTCATCCATGGGAGCAGTGAATGGATGATGAATCGCTACATAGCGTTTTTCCGTCTCATCATATTCAAGCAAGGGGAACTCTGTGACCCAGAGAAAATTGCGCCCCCCTTCCGGAATCAAGTTCAGCCGTTTGCCGAGTTCGAGGCGCAAATGGCCCAAAGCCTCTGCGACGACCCCATCCTTATCCGCGACAAAAAACAGGATATCCCCGGTTTCTCCCCGCATCTGTTTGATCAGCCTCTGCATTTCCTCATCCGTCAAGAATTTGGTTATGGGTGACTTCAGTCCTTCCTCGGCTAAGACAATATAAGCCAAGCCCTTGGCCCCGTACTGGCTGACAAACTTCACCAAGCCGTCTAATTCCCGGCGCGGCATGTCGGCGCAGCCTTTGGCGCAAATCCCTTTCACCCTGCCGCCCTTAGCAATGACATCGGCAAAGACCTTGAAGTTGCAGTCTTTGACTACTTCCTCGACATCGATGAGCTCCATGCCAAAACGTGTATCCGGCTTATCCGAGCCGAACCGTTCCATCGCCTCCCGGTAAGTTAAGCGGGGAAACGGGATCTGAACACTGATGCCTGCCGCTCCGAAAAATATTTCTTTAATCAGCTCTTCCATAAGCGGGAGGATGTCTTCCACCTCGACAAAAGACATCTCCACATCCAGTTGGGTAAACTCCGGCTGCCGGTCTGCTCTTAAATCCTCATCCCTAAAACAACGGGCAATTTGGAAATACTTCTCCATCCCGGAAACCATCAAAAGCTGCTTGAACAGTTGTGGGGACTGGGGCAATGCATAGAATTCCCCGGGATGCACCCGGCTCGGAACCAGGTAATCCCGGGCCCCTTCAGGCGTTGATTTCGTAAGCATAGGAGTCTCGATCTCCCAGAATCCCTGCTTGTCTAGGAAGGTACGCATAATTTGCGTCACTTGGTGCCGGGTTTTGAATACTTCCTGCATTTCCGGCCTGCGCAAATCAAGGTAGCGATGTTTAAGGCGCAGCATTTCATCAACATCAACCTCGTCCTGAATATAGAAAGGCGGAGTCTTGGAGGAATTCAGAACCTGGAGGGACTCGGCATAGACTTCGATTTCCCCGGTGGGCAGGCTGGAATTTTCCGTTCCTTCCGGACGGGCACTGACCTTGCCGAAAATGGATACCACATATTCGTTGCGCATACCCTCCGCTTTGGCAAAATCCGCGCCAATATCCGGGTCAAATACGACCTGAACCAAGCCCGAACGGTCCCTCAAATCGAGAAAGATGAGGCCGCCGTGGTCGCGCCGCCGCTGAACCCAACCCAAGAGACGCACTTTTTGCCCTAAGTGCTCAATTCTTAAAGATCCGCCCTCTACTCTTTCCTGCAGCAATGTCATGCTTTTACACCCTCTCCGAATTTGTCTCTAAGTACAGATATAACTTGACTTAGTGCAACTTCTTCCTGTTCTCCGACCCTAAGATCCCTAAGAATCGCCAAGCCTTTACTGAGTTCTTCTTCCCCTAAGATCAAGGCAAATTTAACCCTTTCACGGTCAGCCGCTTTGAGCTGGGCCTTAAGACTGCGCCCTAACAGGTCGATACTAGCAGGAATCCCGGCTTCCCTTAGTGCATTCACTAAGGCAAACCCATGTCTCTGGGCTTGTTGTCCGAGAGCGACAATCATGGCATACCCGGCTTTTTCGAATTCCGGCATTTTATTCTGCACTTCAATGGCTGCTAAAGCGCGCTCCATACCCATAGCAAAGCCGATTCCCGGTGTTGCCGGTCCCCCGATCTCCTCCACCAGCCCGTCATAGCGGCCACCGCCGCAAATGGCGCTCTGAGCCCCAATTTCCTCCACTAAGACTTCAAAAGCGGTCTTGCGGTAATAATCGAGGCCGCGCACCAGGCGGGGATCTACTTTATAAACAACGCCGGCTGCCTCCAGCAGTTCCTTGAGTTGTTCAAAGTGGCTCTTGCAATCATCGCAGAGCATGTCCAAGGTCGTAGGAGCCCCTTTGGTAATCTCCTGGCAGGACGGGTTTTTGCAATCCAAAATCCGCATGGGATTGCGTTCCAGCCGATCCTGGCAGTCCCGGCAGAGTTCATGGCTGTGTGGATTCAGAAACTCTAACAGCTTGTCTTTATGTTGAGCCCGGCAAGTCGGGCAGCCGACTGAATTAATATGCACTTCCAGCCCTGTAAGCCCTAAGCGCTGATACAAAGTCCACACCAGGCTGATGACTTCCGCATCAACGACAGGCTTGTCCGCCCCTAAAACCTCAATTCCGAACTGATGGAACTGGCGAAAGCGCCCAGCCTGCGGCCTTTCATAGCGAAACATCGGCCCGATGTAATATAGCTTTACCGGCTGAGGCGAGGCGTAAAGCTTATTTTCCGCATAGGCACGGCAAACCGCAGCCGTCAGCTCCGGGCGCAGCGTAATCGAGCGCTCCCCTTTGTCCAGGAAAGTGTACATCTCTTTGTTTACGATGTCCGTCGTTTCTCCCACTCCGCGCTGAAAAAGTTCAGTTGCTTCAAACATAGGAGTACGGATTTCTTCATAGCCGTATTCGCGGCAAACTGTGCGAATTGTGTCCTCAAGATACTGCCACTTTTCCACCGTACCCGGCAGTATATCCTGAGTCCCTTTTGGG
>DAHVVW010000202.1 GCA_027357125.1 Clostridiales bacterium | reverse complement strand
TGTCCCATGGCCTGCGGGCGATATTGCAGCATTGACGGGGAAGAAGGGGGCGGTCCTGAATATGAAACGATCTGGGCTTTCGGTTCCGACTGTGGTGTCAGTGATCTCAAAGCAGTGATCAAATCTAATAACCTCTGCAATGAACTGGGGCTTGACACGATTTCCACTGGAACCACGATCGCTGCCGGGATGGAACTGTTCCAGCGTGGGTATATCAAGGAAGAGGAACTTGGTGGAACACCGCTTGAATTCGGGAACGGTGACGCTATGGTTGCTTGGGTGCGCAAAATAGGTTTTGGAGAAGGCCTGGGGGCAAAAATGGCGGAAGGTTCCTATCGCCTGGCCGCAAGCTACGGCGCTCCGGAGCTTTCGATGAGTGTCAAGAAGCAAGAGCTCCCGGCTTACGATCCCAGAGGAGTACAGGGACACGGCCTGCAATATGCCACATCTAATAGGGGCGGCTGCCATGTGCGCGGGTATATCATCGCGCCGGAAATATTAGCGCACCCGGAAAAAATTGATCGTTTAGCACTAGAAGGAAAGGCGCAGTGGGTAAAAGTCTTCCAAGACCTGACTGCTGTCATTGATTCTTTGGGCTTCTGTCTGTTTACTTCATTTGCTTGGGGCCTGGATGACTACCGCGCTATCTATAATGCAGTAACCGGGGAAAACGTGAGCAGTGAAGAACTGTTGGCTTGCGGCGAGCGCATCTGGAACAATGAGCGCTTGCACAACTTGCGTGAAGGATATACTAAAGCTGATGATACCTTGCCCAAACGCTTCTTAGAAGACCCAGTTCCGAGCGGTCCTTCCAAAGGGTGGGTTCATAAGCTTGATCAGCTCTTGCCGGAGTACTATAAAATCCGGGGCTGGGATCAGGAAGGAACACCCACACAAGAACATTTGGCGCAACTGGGAGTGTAAATTTACACGGCCCAATCTTCCTTATTAAAGAAAACTTGGCATGCGCCAAGCCTCAAGGCGCAGGCGCATGCCTTAGTTGCACTTATGCGCCCTGAAAGTTATACTTTCTTATTAGCTAAAAAAAGGGCGATAAAATCGCCCTTTTTTTGATCGGTTCACATTATTTAACCCTGCGTGCGCCAAGATATCGGCTTTTATAGTAGCTTTCATTTAAGCTCGTGGTACGCACCCCGCTGTCAGAAGCATGTAGGAACGTGCTATTCCCAATATATATCCCCACATGAGAAGCTCCTTTGGAATATGTCGTGAAGAACACCAAATCTCCTGGCTGCAGATCCTGCTTGCTCACGGAACTTCCGCTGTTAAACTGTGTATAAGAAGTACGAGGAATGGAAATCCCAGACGCCTTATATACATATTGCGTAAATCCGGAGCAATCGAAGCCGCTTCTACTGGTGCCACCGAAAACATACGGTACCCCCTTAAGGCTTAAGGCTGTGGTTACAATACCGGAAGTATTGGCACCCCCTCCGCGCGATAACTGTTTGGCAGGTTCAGCTTTGGCAACCTGGACAGGCCTTTGCGGTGCAGCCTTTTTCACTTCTGTGGGTTCCTTCGTTGGAGTTGAAGCTTGGATTGGGGTGGGTACCTGAGTCGACTCCGGTTTAACTGCCGCTGTGCTATACGCTGTGGTTGCCACGTTCTTGGCTGTAAACTCCAATTGCTTGCTCACAACCGGAGCCTGTGTCCCGATCATAGTTGGGGTTGAGCTTAAAGTCGTCCCAAGCTGGGCTGCTGCTGTAGGAACAACGCCTAATCCCGGCATGCTGCCAAACAGAAGCACACCTGAAAGAGCAACGCTCCCCAGCCAGATTCGTCCAGAATACACTAAATTGTCCACCCTTCTGAGCTTACGAGGTTAGTTGACGGGTTCGGGTAGGAAGGTGTAAGACCCGGCACGCTCGCACGCGCTTCACCCCAAGGAAATATCCCCCGCTCCGGATAAATCCGGATTCAGCTTTTTCTTGTCCTAATAAGAATTCGAGACAAAGCGCAAAAATCCTGCTTGCTTAACAAGGAAAAATTTGAGAAAAAGGTATAGTAAAAGTAGTATATGTAACATAATATGTCAAATAACACAAAAACGATCCATGAAAAATTAAAAACACCTCTCCTAAATGAGAGGTGTTGCTCCTGGGATGATAGGATACAACAAGTCAATATTGCGGCTTAGGTCAAGTAGGTTTTCCCACTGAGTTCCTCGCAGTTTCCCGCGGGGCGGTTTCCCCTTTCCCTCAGCCCGAGGTGTCGCCACGCTCAGAACTTGATCGCCACTCAGTCCGCACTTCAGTCCCTGTTGCTTTACACTCTAGAAGTTTCCTTAACACTTTTTTGACACCTTAGCCTCTTTTGCAGGCAAGAATTTCCGGCAGATTGAATTGTGTCGGCCAACACTTTTCAATCCCTTTTGCCTTCCCAACTTCCCCACTCAAGGCAGGCTACACTGCACTAAGTTCCTTCCTAATGCAGGTTCATACCCTAAGCCGTAACTTTTACAAGCCACGCACTTAGGCCTCCACGAATAAGGGTAGCGCCCACATGCCATTGCGGATCCCCCTTATTCTTAACTCCCAGCAGCAACCCTCAACTGGGCGTCGAAAGCCACCACCAGGAACTTCATCGGTATGCCCTTAGCGGATTCTTAGGCCCGCCTTCAGATGTCATTGAGTGCACTAGAATAGCGCTCCATAATCCCAAGGAAGATAAATAACATAAACATATTTTACACTACAAACTGTTTTTTGCAAAAACCTTATGTTATATTCATTATTAAGCTTAACCCCAAAATAGAATCCAGCCAATTATAAAATATTGTTTTTAAGTTGATTTTGACCAAAAAACGCTTTAATCGCCCAAAATCGCGGCCATCTATAATCACTAAGTAAACAACCCGTAAAATTAAACTGAGTTGGCACTAATTACCTTAAGAATTATTAATTAGACAAGCTGGTTATTGGCGCAGGAATGCGCCCACCGCGGCGCACAAACTTGCTTGAGGAAAAGGGGTGCACCTTAATAACCGGTGCCCCACCGAGCAAGCCGCCAAATTCCACTCTGTCCCCTGCTTTCTTGCCAATGGCCGGTATGACCCTGACGGCGGTTGTTTTTTTATTTATCATACCGATAGCCGCTTCATCTGCGATAATGGCGGAGATTGTTTCCGGACTCACATCCCCAGGGATGGCAATCATGTCGAGCCCTACCGAGCAGACACAAGTCATGGCTTCAAGCTTGTCTAAAGTCAAGGCACCGGCTTCCACAGCCCTGACCATTCCGGCATCCTCGGAAACAGGAATGAACGCTCCGCTTAATCCCCCTACATGAGAAGATGCCATGGCTCCTCCTTTTTTTACGGCATCATTTAAGAGAGCCAGCGCTGCTGTTGTCCCATGGGTTCCAGCCCTCTCAAGCCCCATAAACTCAAGGATTTCCGCCACACTGTCTCCTACTGCCGGGGTCGGAGCCAGGGACAGATCCACAATCCCAAAGGGCACCCCTAATTCTGCCGATGCTGCTCTCCCCATTAACTCACCCATGCGGGTGATTTTGAAAGCTGTTCTTTTGATCAGGTTTGCTAATTCTCCAAAATTAGCATCAGGGTTGCTCTTGACGACATGAGCTACAACTCCCGGACCGCTCACCCCTACATTAATTACACGTTCAGGTTCCCCGACCCCATGAAAAGCCCCTGCCATAAAAGGATTGTCTTCAGGCGCATTGCAGAAAACAACTAATTTGGCCGCCGCAATTCCGTCCTGTGCGGCGGTAAGGCGAGCGCTCTCGAGAATAATTCCTCCCATCTCAGCTACAGCATCCATATTGATTCCAGCCTTGGTTGAACCGACATTAACGGAAGAACACACGGTTTCAGTCTCGGCCAGTGCCTGCGGGATTGCCTGCATAAGTGCCCTGTCCCCGGTTGTCAGTCCTTTTTGCACCAGAGCGGAGAACCCTCCCAGGAAATTAACTCCCACTTCACGCGCAGCCCTATCCAGGGTTTTAGCGACTCTTACCATGCCTTCCTGGTCCAGATGGGCCGCAACAATGGCAATCGGAGAAACGGAAATTCTTTTATTGATAATAGGAATGCCATAACGGGCAGCAAGATTGTCCCCTACTTTAACCAAATATTGTGCTGATTGTGTTATTTTATCATAAATTTTCTGTTCCATTTGTTTCAGGTCTTGGTCTGCGCAGTCCAAGAGACTGATTCCCATCGTAATCGTACGGATATCCAGGTTCTCATTTCTTACCATTTCGATTGTTTGCAGGATCTCTTCCGGTTCGAACGTAATCGTCATAACTAACCCCTTCCCTTATACCCTGTGCATGTATGTAAAGACGTCTTCATGCTGAACATTAACCTGAAGCCCCCGCTGTTGCCCCTCACTCTTGAAGGTCCCGGCTAATTCGCCCATTTCCAGACTGGAAGTGCTTAGATCAACGACCATTATCATTGTAAAAAAACCCTGCAAAATCGTCTGACTGATGTCCAGGATATTAACCTTATTTTCAGCCAGTTTCCCTGACACCCAAGCAATAATTCCTATTTGATCCATCCCCAAAACAGTTACAATACCGCGGTTTGACTTATCACTACCCATCGCATTCTTTCCCCCCTATTTAATATCATGGCTATTAGCCTAGCACAATAATTTCTCCTGTACAATATCCTTCGCACTTTAAAATAAAATTATCTACGAACACAAGAAAGGCGCGCATCAGTT
>DAHVVW010000201.1 GCA_027357125.1 Clostridiales bacterium | reverse complement strand
TAAGGCACTTCTATTACATGTGCACTACAGGATCCTAAAAATATATGAACCTGTGAACTTTCCTGAATAAAATGCTGTACATGTATTGCAGGCATATACTTGTCCAATTTAACCAACAAATTGGGACTGAATGCTTCCTCGTCATACCTGGCATAAACAACATCTGCAATTAAAAGAGTATGATCCCCGGTTACCATAGTATTCATCAGTTTACATTCCAAATGTGCTCTACATTCCTTTATACCGGGAGGTGTAACTTTTACTGAAGGCAGTCGGGTAAATCCAGAGCGGTCGAATTTATTTTCTCCGTACATTGGCCGATATGAACAACCTACTAATTTATCAACGATGCTAAGGTCAGGCATATTCAACACGAATTCCCCTGTTCTTTCTATATTCTCCAGGCTGTGCTGCTTTTTGGGATTATTTAAAAGTGCAAGTGCAACCCTTGGCGGCTTATGCGATACCGGGTTAATCCAGCTGAAAGGCGCTACATGATCTGAACCGTCTTCATTCTTAGTAGTGCATAAAATTGGTCTGCTCGGCTGCAGAAGGAATACACTGTTAAATAGCTCATCTTCAGAAATTCTTTTTTCCATAAGCGTTCCTCCAATGTACAAAATCCACCCACAAACATTAATATGAATCCAAAACTCGCATGGCATCAGAAAAGAAAGGATAACCCTCATAATCGCCTACTACAGTAGTTGCCAAAGCACCCACTAAATTGGCCAGACGTAGGGATTTTTCCAGAGGCCACCCCTGCAAGTAACCATAGATAAATCCTGCATCGAATCCATCCCCTGCTCCAACCTGATCGACAACGCGGGTGGGTCGGAACGGCGGGCAGCTCACGGCCTCTGATTTACCTTTGCGCATCGCCACTGCTCCATTCGCCCCTTGTTTAAGGATAACCAGTTCCACCCCGAAACCAAATATACGGGAGAGAGCCTCGGTCAGTTTCTGTGTGTTAAAGAGATAGTTCAACTCACTTTGGTTAAGAATAAGGATGTGCGCCCGCGCAATAAAAGGTTTCATGAACTCCTTTACGTCTTCTGCAGAGATCAATTTGAGCCGGATGTTGGGATCAAAACATACCGGGATCTGTCGCGCGGTTGCCATATCCAAAAGCTGAAGATAGGTCTGCCGGCATGAGTCGCTTAGGGAGGGAGTAATCCCAGTAATGTGAAGCAAACGCGCTCCTTCTAAACACTCAGGATCGATGTCAATAGGACTCAAATTACTGGCTGCACTACCATGACGGTAATAATAAACCTTAGGATCTGCCAATCCGGAATACTCTTTAAAATACACCCCGGTGGGATGTGCTGCATCCGTTTTCACCATGGAAGTATCAAGCCCTTCGGCCTGCATACAGGCCTGGATATATTGGCCGAACTCATCTTGACCAACTTTGGTAATAAAGCCCGGTCGTAAGCCAAGACGGGCCAGGGCTACGCTAAAATTCAGCTCAGCCCCGGCAGCAAATTTCCGGAACAGGGGCACATGCCGTAAAGGGCCGCCGCTGTCCGGACTGAAAAGCACCATCGGTTCACCACATGTAACAACATCATAATTTTTCATTTATGCTCTCCTCTATACCTGCTACTATTCTGTGGCGTTTCCTCATTTTAAGCAATATACCCCGCTTTAAATAATTCAGCTGCTACATCGGCCAGATCAAGCTTTTCCAAAATGTTTTTAGTGGGCTTGCCGCTATTAACATCCCACTCGTGTAAGGTATAGTACTCATCCAGCAGGCCATCAAGTTCTTCCTTAGAATTAATCGCAGTGGTATCAGGTTGGTTTGGAGTTGGCTCATGCATTAGACGCCATGGTAAGGTATCATCCTTACGATCGGCTCCTAAGCTCACATTATAGCATTTTTCCTGTGTTAAAATCCTCCGCCCCGCCCACAAGATGTCTTCTTCAGTAAATTCCATACCGGTTGCAGCGCTAAACAATTCTGCCATAATCTGCGGGCTGATGCCATACAAGGCTGTTGTAGCAAAAGCACAGAAGCCTAAAGCATCTGTCACGGAATAGCAGTCTTCATGCCAGCGTACAATCTCTGCTCGTTTCTCCGTTAGATAGGGGTTGGCGTATTTCTCATCTCCGGTAATCTTCTTGATTAATTGGCGGGCTTCCGGACTCATCCCAAACTCCGCAAAGGCTTCCGTATGCAGGTGATCACTTCCCCGGGGATTAACCGCAAAAGCGAGAGCGTATGATTTAGCCGAACGCGTATCGACCCGCGACTGTTCAAGACCTTTGGCCTGCACCGCCCACTTGTACGATTCACCGCCCGTGCGTTCCGCTGCCCGTTTCACTCCTTCAGCCAACAGATCGCCAAAACCTTGGCGAAAAGCAATTTTTTGTACCATTTCCACCATAGCCTGGCCGTTGCCCCACCGCAAATCCAGCCCGTCCAACTCTTTGCTACCAATTACATCCTTTTCGTAAGATTCCATAGCCCACTGGATCACGGAACCGGTAGAAATTGTGTCCAACCCGTAAATATTGCAAAGTTCATTCGCTTTGATTACGGCTTCAGTATCTATAACCCCACAGCCCGAACCAAGCGCACTCATGGTTTCATACTCTGGACCACCGGCATGTGCCCCGGCAAAAGACCCTCTTCCCACTGTACTATAGCGGTGACAGGCAATAATACAGCTGAAACAGGCCGACCTGCGTTTTAGGTACCCGGAATTGGTGAGATTCTGCCCTGTTAAAGGATATACGTCGTCAAGAAAGCTACGTTTAAAATTATAAGAGGGAAGTACTCTTAACTCATTGACACTGTTGAGACTACCGGAAGTGCCATAGCGTCCCAAGTCCTTATAGCCGGAATCGGCAGCAAGGCTCGCGCGCGCCTGCCGAACCAATTCTTGGAATCGTTGGGGCTGGGCTGGAACAACTGTCCCGCTACCTCGTACAGCAATTGCCTTTAGGTTTTTGGAACCCATCACAGCGCCTGCGCCGCCGCGTCCGGCCGCATTGTAAACTGAAAACATGACCGAAGCAAAGCGCACTAGATTTTCTCCCGCCGGCCCAATGATGGCGGTTTCAATATTTTCGTCCCTTAATTCTTTCTTGATGGCACTGTCCGTGGCACGTACATCCAGACCCCACAAGGCAGATGCGTCGTGAATTTCTACACTATCGCCATCGATCCACAGATAGACAGGATGTTCTGCCCCTCCATGAATTACCAGGTGACCAAAGCCAGCATATTTCAGCTCGGCACCCCAATGCCCGCCGCCACTAGTTTTTAGATACAAATTAGTAGCTGGGCTTAAACATGTTACGGTTGTGCGTCCGGAACTGGGAGCTCCACTCCCCGTCAGTAAACCCGTACCGAAAATGAGGGCATTTTCCGGACCAAGCGGATCTGTGCCCGGCTTGACCAAATCCCAAAGTAAACGGGTGTTTATTCCGCGTCCTCCCAAATACCGTCGTACCATTTCTTTACTGACTGGTTCCCTCCACCAAGATCCTTGGCTAAGGTCAATATGCAAAATATCGCCGACTATTTTCCGCATAATTTAACCCCCCTGGTTATTCTAAATTCCAGCCTACAACACGTGCCCGCCGTTTTTCGCTCACCGCGTGTTCCAGCGGTTCATATCTGAGAGCCCCGGCAGGGCATTGTTTGACACAGCTCGGATCGCCGCCGCACAGGTCGCACCTCATGGCAATACCTTTTTGGGGATGCAATTCGATCGCTCCCAAGGGACAGGCATTCACACACTCTTTGCAGCCCAGGCAAATGTCTGCAGCTACTTTGGCCGCCCCTGTAATCGGATCATGGGTGATCGCCTGCACTGGACACACTTCTTCGCAAACAGGCTGTTCGCAATACGCACAGGTAACTGGTACATTCAGACACTTGTCTGCAAATTTTACCACCTTCACCCTGGAAAGGCTGGGAGCGTAGACACTCTCGTGGACAAAAGAACAGGTCAGTGCACATTGCTCGCAGCCGGTACACAGTTGCGGGATAACGGTTATCCCTCTCTCCACGTTCATCCCTCCAATATGTGATTATTTTCTTATTGAATCTGCGGGAATCCAATACTTAGCCGGACCATGGTACAGGATTCTGACGTCTGATCAGTGCCTGTAGCTTTCCTGCCTCCTCTACCCGACCCAGCAAGATCGCTCCCATCAGTTTTCCATCGCGATAGACTAATTTGCGATAAAATCCTGCCCCTTTGTGAATATCAACATCCCAGTTGTTTATTGACAATGGCCGCACAATACCCATAGAGATAAATGGCATTCCCAATATTTCCAGAGCATTACGCGTTAGGGAGCCACGGAAACGAACCGGGCGGTCGGCCATATTCAAGGCTGCTACGCGCCCTTGTTCCACTGCATGCGGCCAAATTGCCACTGAACGGTTTTCTTGGCGCGTGATTTCAAAAGCAGCCGCCACATCTCCGGCTGCAAATACGTTAGGCAGCTTCGTCCGCATCTGGTTATCAACCGGCAGCGCCCGTCCTGTTCGCCATTCCAGCGGCAAAAAGTCCAAATTGGGCCTCACACCCTTAGCTACCACTAACACCTGACAGGAAAGCGTGCGCCCGTCCGTCAAAACTATGGATTCCAGTCCTGTTTTCCCGACGAGAACCCTGCTGATATCGTTTTTGGTAAAGAGGCCGATGCCGCGTTCCTGCATACGGGTTGAGATTATCCTCCCCGCTTCTTC
Organism: Clostridiales bacterium; assembly: GCA_027357125.1. Taxonomy (GTDB): domain Bacteria; phylum Bacillota; class Desulfitobacteriia; order Desulfitobacteriales; family Desulfitobacteriaceae; genus Paradesulfitobacterium. Next base: position 28 of record DAHVVW010000201.1, on the reverse strand, counting down.
GTCTGCCACCTGTGATAAAACGATAGAA
>DAHVVW010000200.1 GCA_027357125.1 Clostridiales bacterium | reverse complement strand
ACCGTGCAGCAGAGTATGCTTAATTCCCTGGGTACGACCCACGGTGGAGCGGTCTTTACGGTCGCAGACTTCGCCTTGGCCATTGCTTCTAATTCGCATGGGGAAGCGGCGGTGGCCACAAATGTCTCCATTAACTTTATTAAAGCGACGGAAGCAGGGGATGTGCTCGAAGCAACCGCAACCGAAGAAAACCGCACCCGCAAAACCGGGCTTTACCGGATTGAGGTTATAAATAATAACGGAGACAAAGTGGCAATTGCCACTGCCTCCGTTTATCGTCTCGGCAAGCCCTTAACCGGGGAACTGGGTCCGGGAGTTTCGAAGTAAAGCTCTACAGAAAACTAGAATATTGAGTACCTTCGATACATCCTTATTTAAGAGCATTGAACGTCTTTTCAACTCTGGCCAAGCCCTCGGCCAACACAGCACGGGGGCAGGCGATATTGATCCGTTCAAACCCTTCTCCGCCTGGTCCGAAGATGTACCCTTCATCCAAAGCCAGCTTAGCTTGCTTCAACATCACATTTTCCATAGCCTTGCCATCCAACCCGTATTCCCTAAAGTCCAGCCATATCAGGTAAGTGCCCTCGGGTTTAATTACTTTTACCTTAGGCAGCTTCTTACTGATAAAATCCGTTAGAAAATCCAAATTGCCGTTAAGGTAAACCAATAGCTGTTCAAGCCACTCTTCCCCGTCATTATAAGCTGCTTCCGCGGCCACGATCCCGAAAATATTCGGTCGTCGTACCCCGTTTTGCTCGAGGATGTCGAGATAGGTGCGGCGTAAACCTTGATTGGGAATAATGATGTTTGAGGTTTGAAGTCCGGCCAAGTTAAACGTCTTGCTTGGAGCTGTACAGGTAATCGAGTTTTGCGCCAGTTCCTCCGAGATCATCGCCAGTGGGGTATGCTTGCAACCCTTGTACACCAAATCTCCGTGGATCTCATCAGCTACGATCATGACCTTATGCCGTAAGCAAATCTCCCCCAGCCGTGCTAACTCTTCCCTAGTCCACACCCGGCCCACCGGATTATGGGGGCTGCACAAAATTAGGAGTTTAGCATCTGGGTTATCTTTGAGCTTCTGCTCCAGGTCGTTAAAATCCATGCGATAGTGCCCGTTCTCCAATTTAAGCTCATTAATCACGACTTCGCAGCCGTTATTTGTAACTGCGCTGTAAAAAGGATAGTAGACCGGAGCCTGAATCACGACTTTATCTCCTGGGTTGGTATAGGCGCGCACCAGCCAGTGCAAGGCTGAAACAACTCCTGGACTGTAAGTGATCCACTCCCGTTCGATTTTCCAACCGTGCCGCCGATCCATCCAACCGATTACGGCTTCGTAGTAAGGATCCAGGCGATCCGCGTAACCATAGACTCCTTCCTCAGCCTTACGCACAACAGCCTCAATCACAGGTTGAGACACCTTAAAATCCATGTCTGCTACCCACATCGGCAGCAGATCCTTTTCCCCAAACTTACTCTCGGCAAAATCCCACTTTAGGGAATTGGTATGCTTACGCTCAATAACCTCGTCAAAATCGTACTTCATAATTAATCTAAGTCTCCTCTGGTGTATTAATTTCTTCAATTTCTTTGACAGGTTTCCGCATGATAACACCTCATTTTTGGTTGATTTGGGTTGACACTTAATTATACCAAAAACCCAGTGTTCATGCCAATTTCAGGTTCTCCTTACTGGTAAACCAGCCTATAGAATCACCCGATTCACGGATATCTAACAATTCTATAGTATTTTTAAATCCTGCAGGAGTTTTTAAAGCCTTGTCAAATTATTAAAGAACAACTCCGCACTCCGAAATGCTCTTTTCAGGAGGAAAAGAAAGAATGGAGACATATTGGGAGTATGAACTTGATCCCTCATTTCCCTTTCAGGCCTTTGAGTACGTCACGGTTGGTGACCAGGACAAGCTTCATTGGCATGATTACCTGCAACTGGGCCTTTGTCTTGAGGGAACCGGTAAATTTATTTTTAGCAAGAAAGAATTCAACGTCAAGGAAGGTGACGTCTTTTTAGTTAGTAACTTTGAAAATCATGTCGCAATCGCCAACCCAGGAGAGACAACAAAATATCTTTTTGTTGTCTTCCTGCCAGAGCTAATCGCGCCACCGGGTAGCCGCCTATTCGATTTTGAATACTTAGCACCATTTTGGTATGACCTTGATGTTTTCTCCAACAAAATTAGTGATGAAAACAATACCCGTTTTAAAATACAGAGCACCCTCATGGAAATTAAAAAACTTTGGGATCAAAAGGACATCGCTTACAAACACCTTGTAGAAGCTAATTTACGTAAGATATTAGCCGAACTGATCTTGTATTCTAAACATGTTGACCCAAATTACTTAACAGTAAAGTTAGGCAATCAAATGAAACTTCAACCTGCTCTTACTTATATCAACCGGCATTTCCGGGAAAACATTCCATTGGAAGCAGTCGCTGCGATCCTGCATATGAGCGAATCCCGTTTTCGGCACTTTTTTAAAGAAGTAACCAGCTTTTCATTTAAGGAATATGTTGCGTACTTACGAGTCAATGAAGCCAAAAAACTTTTGGTGACCACCGATTTGAAGATCTCGGAAATGATCAATCAAGTTGGATGCTCAAATATGTACCAATTTTACAAGCTCTTTGACAAATATGTTTCCATGACCCCGGCCGAATATCGGGAACAGCATCAACGGGGTTATTCCGCCCGTATATCAAGTAACTTCACCGCCAAACCTTAATCCCCCAAGGAACCCTTCCAGGCCATCTTCCCCCGGATCCATACTTCCTTTAAACCCCAAGAGGAGTCTAATTTTAAAAACGTTGCATCTTTCCCCACTTCCAGGGAGCCCATCCTGCTATCAATTCCCAGAAGCTTTGCGGGCACAATACTCGCCATATTGACTGCCTCATGCACGGGGACCAAAGCCTTGAGAATCATGGTTTTGACTCCGTCCAATAGGCTGGTTCTGCTCCCGGCCAGCGTGCCGTTAGCCAAGCGGGCACACCCATCTTTAACCCAAACCCGCTGGGTGCCTAACTCGTACTCCCCATCTTCCAGGCCAACGGCCCTAGTGCCGTCAGAGATAAGTAGCATCTTTTCCGAACCCTTTAAGCGATAAGCGAGCCTTAATGTGGCAGGGTGAACATGGATTCCATCGGCAATCATTTCTATCCATACGGACGGCTCGGATAAAGCCCACCCGATCAATCCGGGTTCACGGTGATGTAAAGGATGCATTGCATTAAACCCATGGGTGACGTGGGCTATACCAGATTGCTGGACACGTTGGGCATCCGTCCAGGTGGCTGAAGTATGTCCAGCAGATACAATGATTTCGTGGACCTGGCAGGACTTTATCAGTTCCTCGGCATCCGGTATTTCCGGGGCAAGGGTAAAGATTCGCAGCGTATTTCTTGACCATTTAACGTAATCGTTCACCTTTTCCGGGTTGGCTGCTTGGATTAAATCCTTCTTCTGCGCTCCGGCATACTCTGAATGAATAAACGGGCCTTCCAAATGTACGCCGAGACACTCTGCCTCCTCTAAGACGGGAGCAGTTATTGTATAATTTCCGACGGCCCGAAGTGCTTTTTCCAACACCTGATCCGTCGTTGTCATTGTGGTCGCTAAAAAAGCAGTCGTACCTAGACGAAGCAGCATCTTCGCCATCCCCCGCAGGGCCGGTGCTTCCCCATCCATGGTATCGAAGCCTCCCGCGCCATGCACATGGGTATCAATCAGCCCCGGGATTAGCCAATCGCCCGGATCTGATGCGGAAAAGGTTTCTGTTACAGAGATTGCCTTCTGTCCCATGATATCAGCAATCTTGCCCCGTATTATTTTTAATTGTGCCTTGTTGATTACCCCTTGGGGAGTGACAATTTTGACCCCCGATAGGGTGAAATCGTCACTTAACTTCTCTGTCCTCATGTCTATCCCCCTGCCTAATCCTCCATGTTTTGCTCTTCAGCCTTCCGTTTATCCTAACGGCTCCAAGGAGAAGTCTGTTACCACCACAATATGGGGATGCAGTTGCAGGATGGAAGCGGGTATTCTGGTCGTTACCTCACCGAACAACGCTTGGCGCAACATTTCCCTTTTGCCTGTACCGCTGACCACGAGCAAAATCTCTTGAGCCTGCATGATGCTCCCTACTCCCATAGTAATAGCTTTGCGAGGGACTTCTTTTTCTTCACGGAAAAAGCGCGCATTCGCTTGAATTGTTTCCCGAGTTAGACTTACCACATGCGTTTTTGTTCCCAAGTGTGAGTCTGGCTCATTGAAGCCGATATGGCCGTTGGGGCCCAGGCCCAAGACCATTAAGTCAATACCACCTGCTGCCAGGATCATCTCTTCATACCGCTGGCATTCGCCCTCGAGATCGGCGGCCATTCCATCTGGAATATGATAGTGAGAACTCGGATGATCAATATGTCTAAATAAGTGTTCTTGCATAAAAGAGTGATAACTTTGAGGATGGGATGGGGGTAATCCCACATATTCATCCAGATTAAACGTCTCCGTGTAGCGAAGATCAAGCCCTTGTTCGTAGAGTTGAACCAATTCAGAGTAAATGCCAATCGGTGTGGATCCGGTGGGAAGCCCAAGAACACAGTTCGGTTTACCGCGAATGAGTCCAGCAACAAACTGGGCCGACCAACGGCTAAGTTCTTTGTAGTTATCCGCAACGATTATCCGCATCATTTACCCTCCTTGCTGAGCTAAATTTGTCCG
>DAHVVW010000001.1 GCA_027357125.1 Clostridiales bacterium | reverse complement strand
GTCGGGAATGTCGAGATTCCGCAAGATGCGTTTATGGCAGTGCTTGAACTCGAGGAGTAAAATAAATGTGTTATTCTAATAATATCCTTTCTTTAGCGCAGCGTCCCTCGCTTTATGTCCATGTCCCCTTTTGTCTTAAGAAATGTGATTACTGCGCGTTTTATTCCCTTTCCTTAGGGCAGGGCGCTCATGGTCGGGATTTTCGTTCCCACAGCTTGGTGGAAATCTACCTCGAAGGCTTGGCAGCAGAAATGCGCTGGCGGCAGAAGGATACCCCTCTGGGGGTGTCTTCTCTTTTTATCGGCGGGGGGACACCGACAGCCCTCTCTGAAACTGAGCTCGAAGTACTGCTCACCGGTATTAATAAATATTTCCGGTTTGAAGCAAGCGCGGAGAAAATTGCCGAGAAAACTGTGGAAGGAAACCCGGGGACGCTGACGCCGGGGAAACTCTCCGCTCTCAGAACGTTTGGAATTAACCGCTTTTCTCTTGGGGTGCAGTCATTTAATGATGAACTTCTACGCCAGGTGGGAAGAATGCACTGCGCGGATGATGCCCGGCGCAGTATTAAAGAACTGAGAGCAGCAGGCTTTGACAATCTGAACCTGGATTTAATGTTTGGCCTTCCCGGACAAGACCTGCGTACCTGGCAGAAAAGCGTGGAAGAGGCTTTGGCGTGGGTACCGGAGCATTTGTCAGTGTATGGGTTGATGCTGGAGGAAGGGACTGAGTTATTCAAGCGAGTTTATCCTGGCGAAAGTGTTAAAGAAGAACCATACCCTCTGACTCTCCCAGATGACGACCTTCAGGCTGATATGTATGATTGGGCAGTTGGACGCCTGGAAAGGGCGGGGTATGTGCGTTATGAAACTTCAAATTTTGCCAGGCCCGGCTATGAATGTCAGCATAATCTGACTTACTGGCATGGCCGGGAATACCTGGGACTAGGGCCGGGTGCGGTCTCTTTTCAGGGTCGAGTGCGTTCCAAAAACGTTGAAGATATTCCGGAATACCGGGAACTTGCGCGCGCCGGTAGAGAAGCCCCAGAGGAGCGCGAGGAGCTGTCTGAGCGCGAGCGCATGACGGAACGCGTTATTTTAGGTTTGCGTTTGGCTCAGGGTGTGGACCTCGCCGCTTTTGCCCGCGATTTCGGGGTCAGGCTTGAGGATATTTTTCGTGATGTGTTAGAAAAATATGAAAGCCAGGGAATACTGTTTAGAGAAAAAGGGTATTTAAAGCTTAATCCTCGTTATTTTTTTATCGCTAACGCTGTATTGCAAGAATTTCTCTAAAGATTTCTCCCTTGACAAAGGGAAAATGCCATGGTAATGTGAGGGCATAAATATTAGCACTCATCAATAGAGAGTGCTAACAAGTTTCCTGCTGTTGCTTGCCCAAGATGGTTTTTTTCAGAAAGGTTGGGGCAAAATGCAAATGGATGACCGCAAACAAAAAATCCTGCGCGCCATCGTCCAGGATTATATCGCCAGCGCTGAGCCTGTAGGCTCCCGCACAATTGCCCGCAAATTCAACTTGGGAGTTTCCCCGGCCACAATCCGCAACGAAATGGCTGATCTTGAAGACTTAGGGTTTATTGAACAACCCCATACTTCAGCGGGCCGCATTCCCTCTGATGCTGGTTATCGTTATTATGTAGACTGTCTCATGGATGCTCCCAAGCTGAGCAGCGAGGACAAAAATACGATCGAAATTGAGACCACGAAGCGCATCAGTGAGATTGAGGAGGTTATTTCCCATACGGCCAAGCTGTTGTCCCAGTTGACAAGCCTTACCAGTATCGTCATGGGACCACAGAAAGGGAAAAGCTCTTTCGGGCAGATGTATTTTTTGCCGTATCAGCCTGGCAAAGCAATTATGGTTGTGGTCAAAGAAAATGGAGCGGTTGAGAACCATATCGTGGATATTGGAGAATATCTGAGCGCAGAAGACCTGCAGCAAGTAGCAACTGTTTTTAACAATAAGCTGAAAGGGTTCTCTCTGGGGCAGATCAAGAAGACACTTTTGCATGAGATTTACAGTGAACTCACGAAGCAACGCCATCTCCTCGACAATGCCCTTTCGATGTTGGAGGCTATTCTGGACGACGAACCGGAAGGGGAAAAAGTGTACCTGGGCGGCACTCTGAATATGCTTAATCAGCCGGAATTCCGGGACTTTGACAAGGTCAAAAGCCTTTTTGGAGCTTTTGAAGAAGATGAGTGCCTCAAAAAGTTGCTGTCCGCGTCCCAGAATGGACTAAGTGTAATAATCGGGGGGGAAAATAAGCTGCAGGAGTTTCAGGATTGCAGTGTTATCTCTGCCACTTACCGGGTGAACGGGGAAGTAATTGGCTCAATCGGAGTGCTTGGCCCTACGCGCATGGATTATGCTAAGTCTATGGGGATCGTGGATTTTATGACGCGCAGTTTGACGGACCTTCTCTCTAAGAGCCGCAAGCGCTAGTGAGGCAAGGATTTTGAGAAACGGAGTTGTAAATGAATGAGATATAGGAACGGGGAAATCGAGGAGCTAGACCTGCAAGCACAGCAGGAAGGTGTTGAGTGGGAAAATCCCGGGCAGAAGGTCGAGGATGCAAATGCGGATAGTTTAAGTTTGGAAAATGAAAGTGCAGGGGAAGGATCACCGGAGACAGCCCTTACACTTGAAGCCGAGCTTAAAGAGGCTAAGACCCAAGCAGATGATTATTATAATCGGCTCCAGCGTTTGCAGGCCGAATTCGATAACTTTCGCAAGCGTACATTTAAGGAAAAAGAAGAACTTGTTAAGTACGCGTCCGAGCGGGTGGTGAGAGAACTGCTCCCGGTCATTGACAATTTTGAAAGAGCACTTGAGGCAGCCAAGAACACCCAGGATTTTGCCGCTCTGGCCCAAGGGGTGGAGATGATTTTCCGGCAACTGAATGGCGTTTTGGGTAAGGAAGGGCTGGCAGAGATTGAGGCAGTGGGCCAGGCTTTTGACCCCAACCTGCATGAGGCCATCATGCAAGTGGATTCTGAGGAACATCCGGCCAATACGGTCGTTGAGGAAGTTCAAAAAGGGTATTATCTGAAAGATAAAGTTTTGCGTCCGAGCATGGTTAAAGTTTCAAGCTAGGGGCATGACAAGGAGGAAGAAAAACAATGGGTAAAGTGATAGGAATTGACTTAGGAACAACGAACTCTTGTGTCGCTGTCATGGAAGGTGGGGAAGCTGTAGTTATCACTAATGCCGAAGGGAGCCGCATCACCCCTTCAGTGGTAGGCTTCTCCAAGACCGGAGAGCGCCTCGTAGGCCAGGTCGCCAAAAGGCAGGCCGTGTCCAACCCGGATAAAACGGTGAGTTCGATTAAGAGGCACATGGGCTCAGATTATAAAGTCAGTATTGACGGCAAGAATTATAGTCCCCAGGAGATTTCTGCGATGGTTCTGCAAAAACTCAAAGCAGATGCGGAAGCTTATCTCGGGCAGAGTGTAACCCAGGCAGTTATCACTGTTCCCGCCTATTTCACGGATGCTCAGCGCCAAGCCACTAAAGATGCAGGAACCATCGCCGGTCTCGAGGTTTTGCGGATTATCAACGAGCCGACAGCAGCAGCTCTCGCTTATGGACTTGATAAACAGCAGGATCAGACAGTCCTCGTCTTTGACTTGGGCGGCGGAACGTTTGACGTCTCGATTCTTGAGCTAAGCCAAGGAATGGTTGAGGTCAAAGCTACCAGCGGCAACAACCATTTGGGCGGGGATGACTTTGACCAGCGCCTGATTGATTACATGGTCGCGGAATTTAAGAAATCCCAAGGGGTAGATCTCGCGAAAGACCGGGTCGCAGTTCAACGCCTCAAAGAAGCGGCGGAAAAAGCCAAAATTGAGCTTTCCGGAGTTAGCACCAGCAATGTTAACCTCCCGTTTATTACGATGACGGCGGAGGGCCCGGCTCACATGGACATGAACATCAGCAGGGCCAAATTCGAAGAATTGGTGGCTGACATGGTGGAAGCTACGATGGGACCGACCCGTCAAGCGATGGAAGATGCTAAACTGAGCTGGAACGATCTTAACCAGATCATCTTGGTCGGCGGTTCCACTAGGATTCCGGCAGTGCAGGAAGCAATTAAGCGGGTGAGCGGCAAGGAACCGCACAAAGGGGTCAATCCGGACGAAGTGGTGGCCTTGGGGGCTGCAATCCAGGGTGGAGTTCTGACCGGGGAAATGAAAGACATTATCCTGGTGGATGTAACGCCACTGTCTTTGGGCATTGAGACGATGGGCGGCGTCTTTACCCGCATTATCGATCGCAATACGACTATTCCGACGACCAAGAGCCAAATCTTCTCCACGGCTGCCGACAACCAAACTTCGGTTGATATTCATGTCCTCCAAGGGGAACGCGAAATGGCCGCCTATAACAAAACGCTGGGCCGTTTCCAGCTGACAGGAATTCCGCCTGCACCCCGGGGAATTCCGCAAATCGAGGTTAAGTTTGACATTGATGTTAACGGGATCGTGCACGTGTCAGCCAAAGATATGGCCACCAACAATGAGCAGAAAGTGACCATCACTTCTTCCACCGGCCTCTCTAAAGATGAGATCGAGAAGATGCGCCAGGATGCTGAAGCTCATGCTGAGGAAGACCGTAGTCGCAAAGAATTAATCGATGCTAAGAATCAAGCCGATTCTTTAATCTATCAGACTGAAAAATCCCTGAAGGACTTCGAAGGCAAAGGGGATGCCGCTGAAGCAGAGGCAATCAAGAAAGCGGTGGAAGGACTTAGAACTGCTGCTGCCGGTGAGGATGCCGCGGCGATTAATGCTAAAGCAGAAGAACTGACTAAGGTGCTTCATCCGTTCATCGAAAAGATGTATCAGCAGCAGGGCGCTGCGGGACAAACTCCTAACTCCGGTGACTCCGGGAATAATGAAAGTGCCAAAGGGAACGACAATGTCGTGGATGCTGAATATACTGAAGTAGACAAAGACAAATAAAACTTAAGAGGGTGCAGAGGGAGATCCTTTGTGCCCCCTCTTTATGGTGTCGTGGACCTTAGAAGTTCTGTGATGTCTTTTATTATGAGGGTGTCTTTATCCTGAGAAAGTTTGTGGACCGGATGATGGAGGAAGAGTATGAAACGGGATTACTATGAGGCGTTGGGAGTCGAACGCAGCGCAAGCGAACAGGAGATTAAGCAGTCCTACCGCAAGCTTGCGCGCCAGTACCATCCGGATGTGAACCCGGGCAATAAAGAAGCGGAGGAAAAGTTCAAAGAAATTTCCGAGGCTTATGATGTGTTAAGTGACGCGGAGAAAAAGGCGCGCTACGATCAGTTCGGGCACGCCGGAACCGACCCTAACCAGGCCGGTGGCTTCGGAGATTTCGGTTTCGGAGATATCTTTGACGCTTTCTTCGGCGGAGGTGGCGGCGGTGGCCGCCGCAATGGCCCGCAGCGGGGTGCGGATTTGCGCTATGATATGGCTGTTACCTTTGAAGAGGCAGCTTTTGGTATTGAAAAAGAGATTCAGGTGCCCCGCTCGGAGACCTGTCCTGACTGCCAGGGTTCAGGCGCGGCAGCGGGAACTCATCCCACAACTTGTTCGCAGTGCCAGGGCAGCGGGCAGATCAAAGTAACTCAGCGCACGCCGTTTGGGCATATTCAGACAGCCCGTACTTGCCCTGCCTGTCACGGAGAAGGGAAGACAATTTCCACTCCTTGCCGCACTTGTAACGGGCAAGGGAAAGTGCGCAAGGTTAAAAATATCAAGATCAATGTACCGGCAGGTTCGGAAGACGGACTTAACCTGCGTTTGAGCGGGGATGGGGAAGCCGGCCACCGCGGCGGGCCTCCCGGTGATCTTTATATCGTGCTCCATGTCAAGCCGCACAAGTTTTTTGAGCGGGATGGCAATGATGTCTATTGTGAGATCCCCATCACTTTTGTGCAGGCTGCTCTGGGGGCGGAAGTGGAAGTGCCCACTCTTGACGGGAATGTCAAGATGAAGATTCCGGAAGGGACGCAGACTGCCACAGTGTTCCGGCTCAAAGGGCATGGCATTCCGTACCGGCGCGGCAGCGGGCGCGGGGACCAGCATGTGAGAGTTATTGTCACCACTCCGACAAAGCTGTCCGATAAGCAAAAAGAGCTGCTTAAGGAATTTGGCGAGTTGACAAGCGAAACTCAGCAAATGGGGAAGAAATCCTTGTTCGATAAGTTCAAGGAAAACTTGCGCGATGCGATGGGGTGAACGAAAGCATGAACTGGCATGAAGTGGCGGTAACAGTTTCAGCCGAAGGGGAGGAAGCTGTTGCCGATCTTTTTTATAAGTTAGGCTGCCCCGGAGTCAGTGTGGAAGACCCGGAACTCCTACAGAGCTACATTGAGTCCGGCAGTTGGGATTACCATACTTTTGGGGAAGTCGCCTTAACAGGTACGTCCGTGGTCAAAGGGTATGTGCCGGAAGATGAGGATTTAAGCGCTAAGCTGGCTGAACTCGATCAGGGCTTGCGCCTGCTCCTGGAGCTTTTCCCCTCCTGGGTGGTTCAGGTTAAAGGGATAACTCTCACGGAAGAAGACTGGGCCACGGCTTGGAAGGCCTATTATAAACCAGTCAGAGTAGGGGAACACTTGTTAATTAAACCGACCTGGGAGGATGCTCCGGTAAAAGCGGGGGATATTGTCCTGGAATTAGACCCGGGTATGGCCTTTGGCACGGGTACGCATCCAACTACCACGCTGTGCCTGGAGATGCTGGAGAAAATTGTGCAATCTGGCATGAAAGTTTTTGATTTGGGCACGGGTTCCGGCATTTTGGCTATCGCTGCCGCCAGACTTGGTGCGCGGGTTGAGGCTGTGGATCTTGATAAAGTGGCGGTGGAAGTTGCCCGGGAAAATGTAGCCTTAAACGGGGTCAGGGAGTCGGTCGCAGTGGTGCACGGGAACCTGGGGCAGGTACTGACCGGCCAGGCTGATATCGTAGTCGCCAATATTATTGCTGATGTTATCATTCGGCTGCTGCCTGAACTTAAAAAGCTCTTGGCCGCGGGAGGGGAGTTTTTGGCTTCCGGGATTATCGATGTGCGCGCAGACGAGGTTGAAGCAGAGTTGCAGGCGTCAGGGCTTGAAATAGTTGAGCGCACGGAAGACTCAGGCTGGATACTTTACCGGGCGAGGTGGGCTGAGGATGCACCGTTTTAAAATTGGGGAGCGCGGCCAGAAAATGTTTTGGCTGCATGGGCCGGAAAGGGAGCATTTGGTGCGGGTTTTGCGCCTTGCGCCCGGAGATAAGGTGATAGGCTTTGACAATAGCGGCGGGGAATGGCTGGGCGAGGTGGAGCAGATTTATCCTGAAAGTGTGGGTATCCGTATTGTGGGAGAACATTACCCGGAAGTTGAAGCCAAGTCTTCCGTATATTTGGTAACCGGGCTCGCCAAAGGGGACAAGCTTGAATGGGTGGTGCAGAAAGGCACGGAATTAGGAATGGCCGGACTTGTGCCCTTGCGGGCGAAACGCTCCGTGGTGCGCCTGGAAGGGGATAAAGCTCGGGAGCGGGTCAAACGTTGGGGGAAAATTGCCGCCGAAGCCGCCAAACAATGCCAGCGTGTGCGTGAGCCTGTGATTTACCCTGTAAGCGCTTGGGCTGAACTGAGAGAGCTTTTGCCTGAAGTGACTCAGTGGGTGATTCCGTATGAAGATGAGCAGGCGCTCCATCTTAGCCAGGCACTGGCAGAACTTGACCGGTCTCTCCCGCTCGCAATTCTTATTGGCCCAGAGGGCGGTTTTGAGCCGGAGGAAGTAAGCTGGGCCTCCGATTTCCTCGCGGCCCGGGCTGTGACCCTGGGACCGCGCATCCTGCGGGCGGAAACTGCGGCGTTGGCAACTCTGACGATAGCGCTCTCGCAGTGGGGAGACCTGGGGTAGCAGGAGTCAGAATACAGGAGTCAGGAGTCAGGAGACAGGAGTCAGGAGACAGGAGTTGGGGTTTGAAATGTAAGTCTCTCGTATTCTCCAAAGAAAGCTGACCGGAAGTATACTGACTACTGACTCCTGAATACCTGACCAATGAACGCGAGGTGAATTAACTTGGAACATAACGTAGGAGGGCAAGCTCGTTCGTCCGTGGGTTTTGTCACGCTGGGCTGCAAAGTTAATCAGGTGGAAAGCGAGGCTTTGGCCCAGTTGTTTCGCAATGCCGGGTATGAAGTTATGGACATTGCCGGTAAAGCCGATGTGGTAGTGGTCAACACCTGCACCGTCACCAACACCGGAGGTAGTAAATCCCGCCAAGTGATTCGCCGCATGATTAAGTCTCATCCGCACAGCTTTATCGTGGTAATGGGCTGCTACGCCCAAACATCTCCCGGAGAAGTCCTGAATATTGAAGGAGTGGATCTGGTTATAGGCACCCAGGATCGTAGCCGCATGCTTGAGATGATCGAGCAGGCAGGCACACAACGCCAGCCGCTTAGTGCCGTCCACGACATCTGGCAGGTTAAGGAGTTCGAAGAGCTTCCCATGCTCGAGGGGGAAAGCCGCACCCGCGCGATGCTTAAAATCCAAGAGGGGTGCAACCAGTTTTGCACTTACTGCATTATTCCCTATGCCCGTGGACCTGTGCGCAGCCGCCGTGCGCACAACGCCCTGGCAGAAGCCGAAAAACTGGTTCAAGCCGGGTACAAAGAAATAGTGCTTACCGGAATCCATACCGGTGCCTATGGCCAGGACATGGCCGGGGACTGGGATTTAGCCCGCTTAGTGCGCGAGTTAGTTAAGATTGACGGCTTAAAGCGGCTGCGGCTTAGTTCGATTGAGCCGATGGAGTTTGCTCCTGTCCTGCTTGAAAGCATCTTTTCTTCTCCAGTCGTGTGCCCGCATTTGCATATCCCCCTGCAGAGCGGGAGTGATGCCATACTGGCCCGTATGCAGCGACCGTACACTCTTGGGGACTATAAAGGTTTGCTTAATAAGCTCTTGCAAAACATTCCGGATTTGGCTGTGACCACGGATGTAATTGTCGGCTTTCCGGGTGAGAGTGAGAGAGATCACCGGGACGCTTTAGCCTTCGTCGAGAGCTGTGGTTTTGCCCGTATCCACGTTTTTCCCTATTCCAGGCGCGAGGGTACTCCTGCCGCAGGTTATCCTGATCAAGTGCCGAACCGCCTCAAAGAGGAGCGGGTCAAAGAGATGCTGGAGGTCGCCCGTTCCAGCCATGAATCCTATGTGGAACGCTTCCTCGGGCGTGAAGTTGAGGTTCTGGTTGAAAGAGTGGACGCGAGCGGGACCGCTTTCGGCCATACCGGTAATTATCTTGAAGTGTATTTGCCGCGACAAACCCGTGAGCACGTCTGGCACAGCGGAGAGCTTGTCAAAATAACTCTCGCAAAAGCTTATCTTAAAGAGGAAAATCCAAGCTAAGAGAGAAACACTATAAGAACTCATTCAGTCAAGCTTAGCGAAAACGAAACGGCACCAAGTCAGGGTGTCCGTAATATACATAGAAAGGGGAATAATACAGGTGTCTGATTGCATTTTTTGTAAGATCATAAATAAGGACATTCCAAGTGAGGTGGTATATGAAGACCGGGAACTCATAGCATTTAAGGATATTTCTCGTTTAGCTCCGGTACATTTGCTCGTAATTCCCAAAAAACATATAAAAGACTTAAATGGAGTCGCTGCTGAAGATGAGGGCTTAATAGGACACTTGTTTGGAGTAGTGCAAAAGCTTGCAACTGATTATGGGGTTGCCGAATCAGGCTATAGAGTCATCACTAATATAGGATCTGATGGCGGTCAAGTAGTGCCCCACTTGCACTTCCATTTATTAGGTGGACAAAAGCTCGGTTCCAAATTGGGGTGAAGAAAAAGGTTGAAACGAACACAGACTTTGGAAAGGTTTCGCGTGAACTTGACGCGATCAAGTTCATCCAGTATAATCAAAAATGTGTACTTTTGACGAGCCAGTGGAGGGAGGGATAAGAATGAGTGAGATCAAAATCGGTAAGAACGAATCCCTGGATAGCGCACTCCGCCGGTTCAAGCGTACTTGTCAGCGTTCGGGTGTTTTGTCGGAAGCTCGTAAACATGAGCATTACGAAAAACCGAGTGTTCGCCGCAAGAAGAAATCCGAAGCCGCGCGTAAACGCAAGTTCAAGTAAGGAGTGGCTCACTATTGTCCCTTAAAGATCGCCTTGTTGAGGATATGAAGGCTGCCATGAAGGCCAAAGAGGAGGGGAAGGTCAAGCTTTCCGTAATCCGCATGGCTCGGGCTGCCATTAAGAACTCAGAAATAGATAAAAAGCAGGAATTTGATGATGAGCAAGTTATCGAGGTTCTGGCACGCGAGTTGAAAATGCGGCGCGATGCCATTGCCGAATTCGCGAAAGCGGATCGCCCCGAGACGGTTAAGTCTTTGGAAGAGGAAATTGCAGTCCTGATGGAGTATCTTCCTCAACAACTTTCCGAAGGGGAGATTCGCCAGCTTGCCCAGGAAATCATTCAAAGTGTGGGGGCTCAAGGCCCTAAGGATTTGGGCAAAGTAATGGGAGCTTTGGCTCCTAAGACCAGAGGACGCGCCGATGGCAAGCTCGTCAACCAAATCGTGCGCGAACTGCTAGGTAGCTAGCCACAAGTTTGGCGCAAGTTTTAACTTAATTATTTCACTATAGGAAGAGACCCGGTCGGATTAAATCTGATCAGGGTCTTTCGTATAGTGGCTTGTACTAATCCCCTCCCTCCCTTCATAAATATTAACGAAGGGAGGGATTTTTTTCCTCCTCTGGATTGACATTTCAAGGGTAGCAACGGCGTGGACACTTGTACGCGAGGGAGGAGTTTGGGATGCTGGATAAGCTGTCAAAAAGCGTGGGCGATGCTTTGGAATTTCCGCCGGATGTGGCAGGGACGGGGCCGAAAATCACGATTACCGGCCGCGAACAAATTACGGTAGAAAATTATGGCGCGATTATCGCCTTCAGTCCGGAAGAAATCAAGCTTGATACGGCTGCGGGCGAATTGGCTATGTGCGGTCGTGAATTCGTGTTCAAGACTATTCTTACGACCGAACTTCACATCGAAGGAACGCTCAAAACGCTCTCTTTTGACGGGGGTGAGTCTGGTAATGGTTAATAAGGTGCGATCTTTTATTTATGGACAGGTGTACTTTTTGGCGCAAGGAAATGACATCTCCCGTTTTATTAACGAGGTGGTGCGGGATCAAGTCGTACTGTTCAACGCCCAAAGGTCGGAGCGGGGTCTGAAAGCGCGTGTTAAGCTTGAGGACTTTAAGAAACTTAGACGGGCAGCGAGAACCAGCAATTCCAGGGTACGCATAACCGCCAAATACGGTTTGCCCTTCGTTCTCAGGCGCTGGTGGCGGCGCAAAGGGCTGCTCGCTGGAGTAGCCCTGATAGTGATAGCAGTGAGCCTGTTATCGCAAATGGTGCTGTCTGTTACCGTGAGCGGGAACAAAAATTTGTCAGGGGACATGATAATTAAGCAAGCGGAAACCCACGGCCTTAAGCAGTGGATCTGGCATAAAAACTTAGATCTCAACGGGATAGCCAAATCATTACAGGAACAAACGCCTGATGCGGCCTGGATAGGAATCGAACGCAACGGCACTCATGTTGAAATAAGGATTGTCGAAAAAATCCGGCCGGTAGTGCCCTCACAGGCTGGAAATTTGATTGCGGCCAAAGCGGGGTTAATCCGTGAGATCATGGTAATTCAGGGAGTGCCGCAGGTTCATGAAGGAGAGACAGTGCGGGCCGGACAAGTTCTAATTGTGCAGAGCCCTATTCCCGCCGGGCCCGGTATTCCGGCGTCAGCGCAGAATTCAGCAGCCAAAGGGTTTGTCAGGGCCCGTGTGTGGTACACTGCGGAAGGAAAAGTGCCGCTTGTTGAAAGCAAGGTCGAAGAGAGCGGGCAGACAGCAATTGGCTGGGGTATAAAATTTGGTTCCAGAGTCATAATGGTAACGACACCTCAGTCACCTTACGCACAGGCAGACAAAGAAGTGGGAAGCAGACCTGTTTTGGCCTGGAGGAATTGGCGTTTTCCTGTCGAACTTATATCAGTAAAGTACAAAGAATTAGTGCAAAATAATTATGAACGTGCGGCTCTGGAGGCGCGCCAAGAGGCTGAGGAGCACGCGCGGGCCGAGGTTTACGCTAAGATTACGCCTGGAGCGAAGGTAGTAGAGGAAGCGGTTAAGGTTCTACCCGCAGGAAGCGGAGTGGAAAGAGTTCGGATAGAGGTGGAAACCTACGAGGATTTAGCTGTTTATGCCAATCCTTGATGGAGGCGAAAGCTTGCGTACTGAAGCTAAGTTTGTGTTAGAGAATGCTACAGAAGCCATGGGTTTGTTAGGACTTGAAGATGCTCATGTGAGGATGTTGGAAGAGCGTTTGGGTGGGAAATGTGTAGTAAGGGGGGAGGAGCTGATTGTCAGCGGCAGTCCGTCTGAGGTTGAACATACGGAAGCTGCTATCAGTGAGCTTCTGGCAATGGTTCGGCACGGGCATGCCCTAACCCCTACGGATGTGTCTTATGTTATTTCCCAGGTGGAAGAGGGAATATTCAGTGGCGTTGCCGATGTTTTGGGCAAAGCAATAGCGACCACACACCGCGGGCGTATGATTAAACCTAAGACCTTGGGCCAGGCGGACTATATTAAGGCAATTGGGCAAAATCCGATCGTGTTCGGCGTTGGTCCTGCCGGTACCGGCAAGACATACCTGGCTGTGGTGATGGCAGCTAGGGCGCTACGGGCCAAGGAGGTGAGCAGGATCGTGCTTACCCGCCCTGCGGTTGAGGCTGGGGAGAAGCTTGGCTTTCTGCCCGGAGATGTTCAGGAAAAAGTTGATCCCTACCTGCGTCCGCTGTATGATGCCCTTTATGATTTGTTTGGACCGGAGACGACCGCCCGCTATCTGGAAAAGGGTGCGATCGAAATTGCTCCTCTTGCGTATATGCGCGGGCGCACGCTTGATGACTCTTTTATTATTTTGGACGAAGCTCAGAATACTACTCCCGAGCAAATGAAAATGTTTCTGACACGGCTGGGATTTGGTTCACAGGCGGTTGTCACCGGAGATGTTACCCAGGTGGACTTGCCTAGGGGGCAATATTCCGGTCTGGTCGAAGTCCAACATATTTTAGCGGGGATTTCCGGGATTGCATTTCATTATTTTTCAGCGGCTGATGTTGTGCGCAATCCACTCGTGCAGAGGATTATCCAGGCCTATGAAGAGCTGGATAAACCGGGACGAAAGCCTAACTAATCTGCATATAACACCGGACATCCATGCCGCGGGTGCGGATTATCAGAAGGATGTGTCTGCCGCAGAGTCTTGCAGACCGACATTATAGTACGGGCTCTTAAAGAGGATGATGAGATTGGATTTACGTAAGACATGGACAAGCTTTTTTGCTAAGTTTGTGCAAGGCACCACGTGGCAAAGGGTTATTTTTGCCGTGGTGTATTTTCTGTTGTTTACCTTTTTAATTTCTTCCAGTCTGTTTGTGTCTAAATTGAATGTTAAGGTCGGTGAACCAAGTCCGGAATTTATTCCGGCACCATGGGACAAAGACTTCGAGGATATCGAGAAATATCACAAAGATCAGGAGGCGGCTGCCAAAACCGTTCAGCCTGTCTATAACCCTGATGAAGACTATGCTTCAAGTCTGGCCAGAGATTTGAGCAAGGCATTTTTAGCTGTGCAGGATGCGGTTAATTCCAGCCAGGATAACCGCCTGGCCAAGCTAAAGCAGACTCCTCCGTTTGGTTTGTTGACGGATGGGGATTTGGCTGCGCTCGTGCGCATAAGTGTTGAAGACTTGAATATTGCGGAACAGAAGGCGAGCTCTATTATTATCGGTAGGGCACGCAACCTGGACTCGGGTGCCCGGACTGAGGCTGATGTCCCCTCTCTCAAAGGAAAGATGACGCAGGATATCGACCAGAGCGACCTTTCTGGGGCTATAAAAAAGTTTTTGGACACTTTCGTAGATTCTAAAGTGAGTCGGCCTACTTTAGTTCTTGATGAGCAGGCTACAGAAAAACTGCGCAATCAGGCCCGTTCGGAGATAAAGCTTGAGGTGCATCGGTATAAGACTAAGCAAAAAATTGTCGGCATCGGGGATATTGTTGATGAAAGCACCTATAGTGTGCTCATGGCATACGGCTTAATTGACAACCGCGCGCCCTGGCGTTCTACGGCGGGGATTGCCTTAGTTGTGCTGGGGGGCATGTCTGCTATAGCGGTCTATGTTCTTCAATACAAACGCGCGACTCTTGAATTTAAGAAAATGATTCTGATTGGGCTTACCATCGCTTTAGTGCTCATCACTGGAAAAGGGATTATTGCGCTTAATCTTGGCGGGGCGGAGTATAACGCTTTGGCCGGCATGCTGATCCCGGTGGCATGGGCCACGATGGCGGTTGCGATCTTGGTGGATGTGGAAGCTGCGCTCCTGGTTTCTGTAGTGCTGGCGGTGTTTGTAGCCCTTTTGACAGATCCTACTTTAACGATGGCGGTCGGTACGCAAGTGGGACTAGTCGCACTTTTTGGCGGGCTGGTGGGCGTGCATAGTGTGAGCAACCTGAGCCAGCGTTCGGACCTAGCCCGGGCCGGACTTTATATTTCAGCGGTAAATGTGCTTACAGTCAGCGGCGTGGCGCTTATGTCCGGAATGCGGCTTACGGTGTGGGCAGTAGGCATTTTGCTGGCTATAGTGAATGGTTTGGCATCGTCGGCCTTGACCGTAGGAACTTTGCACTGGTTTGAATCAGGGTTCAACATCACATCGGCAGTGCGCCTGCTTGAACTGTCAAATCCTAACCGCCCGTTGCTTAAACGCTTACTCATGGAAGCACCGGGGACGTACCACCATAGTATTTTAGTAGGGAATTTGGCTGAATCTGCGGCAGAGGTGGTCAACGCCGATGCGACTTTGGTACGGGTGGGGGCCATGTACCATGATATTGGGAAACTTAAACGCCCATATTTTTTTATCGAGAACCAATTTGCCCAGGACAATCCCCACGCTAAGATTGCGCCCACTTTAAGCGCACTGATCATTACTTCCCATGTCAAAGATGGTTTAGAGTTAGGCAAGGAGAACAAACTGCCCGCGCCGATTATGGATATTATTGCCCAGCATCACGGGGACAGCCTGGTGAGTTTCTTTTACCATAAGGCCAAAGAAGAGAATGAGGATATCCCGGAAGAAGCTTTCCAGTATGATGGGCCGCGGCCGCAGAGCAAGGAGGCGGCTTTGGTGTGTCTTGCGGACAGTGTGGAGGCTGCGGTACGTTCCATGAAACAGCCCACTCCGGGGCGGATTGAAGGTTTAGTTAGAAAGATTATTAAAGATAAACTCAATGACGGACAGCTTGATCAGTGTGACCTGACTTTTCAGGATCTGGACAAGATCGCGATGGCTTTCGTGCGTGTCCTGACCGGGATCTTTCACTCACGGGTAGAATATCCCGATTTACCGGCCCGAGGAGGCGCCCAGAATGAAGAAGCAAAGGATGAGAATTCTAAGGATACGAAGGGTCTGGAAAGGAAAGAATCTGAAGTACAGGGATCCTTCCCAGATAGAGCAGAAAGGACCGAATGAATTGAATCTGGATATAATATGGGAAGAAGAAAGTATCTCTCCTGAAGAGAGAGAGGATTTAACTTCGCTTTTGCGCAGAGGGATAGAGCGTGCTGTATTGCTGGCCGGGGGGTCACCTGAGAGCGAAGTGAGCCTTAGCTTGGTTGATGATGAACGGATACATGAGTTAAACCGGGAGTACCGGGGGATAGACCGCCCGACTGATGTGCTCTCTTTTGCGCTGCAGGAAGAAAGTGCGGAGGAACCCGAAATTAGCGAAGGGGAAATAGAATTTGAGGATAATCTGCTGGGTGACATCATTATTTCCGTAACACGGGCCAGGGAGCAGGCCCTTGAGTACGGACACTCTGTTACCCGTGAGTTAGTCTATCTGGCGGTACACGGTAGTTTGCATCTTATGGGATATGATCACGAACAGGAGCAAGCACGCCAGGAAATGCGGCTTAAAGAAGAGGAAGTGATGGCCCGGCTTGGGCTTGAGAGGGAGTAGACAGAGATGACCAAGTATCAGAAACCAGCCGGGTTTGCCCGTAGTTTAGGTTTGGCCTGGCGCGGCCTGCATTATAGCTGGAAAACTCAGGGACACATGCAGTTTCATGCAGTCGCGGCGCTTGTAGTTATGGCGGCTGCCTGGTGGGTGCGCCTTAGCCGCTGGGAATGGCTACTTTTGATTTATGCTATTGGGAGCGTTATTACGGCGGAAGTGATGAACACTGCAGTGGAGTTGGTCGTTGATTTGGCGCAGCCGAAGTTTCACCCTTTGGCCGGGATGGCCAAGGATGTGGCTGCCGGGGCGGTGTTAGTGACAGCCATTCAAGCAGTGGTAATCGGGAGTTTAGTGTTCTGGGCCCCGCTCCGGCGCTGGCTGGAGCAGTTTCTTTAATTAGGAGGGATTTTGGTGGAGGAGATTTTTCCCCCATTGGAAAATAAGGGTGATGAGGAATTAATCCGCCTGGCAAGGGAAGCCTATCAACAGGCTTATGTGCCGTATTCCAACTACCCTGTCGGCGCAGCGGCTCGCTTCTCTTCCGGTAAAATCTATCGCGGTTGCAATGTGGAGAACGCAAGTTATGGACTTACAGTTTGCGCTGAGCGTACGGCGATTTTTCAGGCAGCTGCTGCCGGGGAACGTGAACTTTCAAGCATTGCCATTGCTGTGCCCACAGAGGAATTTCCTTCCCCGTGCGGAGCCTGCCGTCAGGTGATGCGGGAGTTTGCTAAGGATTGCCGGCTCATGCTTGTAAATGGGCAGGGACGGGTTAAGGCGACTTCTTTGCAGGAGCTTTTGCCGTTTTCTTTCGGGCCGGAGTATTTAGAGTAGGAGCATATATCATCTTAAGGGGAGCAATATTTTCACTAGCTGCGGTTATTCGTGTGAAATGGCTATGAAGTTGAATATGTTCAGAAAAAGTTTGGAGGGATAACGTTAGTTGTTAGAGCGCACATCTAATTCAAAGGATTTTCGTTCCGGGTTTGTCTCTGTAATCGGCCGGCCTAATGCCGGAAAATCCACCTTGCTTAATCACCTGCTGGGGCAAAAAGTTCTGATTATGTCGGATAAGCCCCAGACGACCAGGAATAAGATCCAGTGCATACTTACAGAAGATAGGGGACAGATTATTTTTTTAGATACCCCTGGTATCCACAAGCCCAAACACAAGCTGGGAGAGTATATGGTCGATGCGGCCAGGAATTCGCTCAAGGATGTGGATGTGCTTGTGTATGTGGTGGACGCTGCGGAAAAGTATGGCAGCGGGGAAGAGTACATCATTAATATGATCAAGGAAGCCACCACTCCTTGTATCCTGGCCCTAAATAAAATTGACTTGCTGAGCAAAGAACTGCTTATTGCTTTAGTGGAGCAGTATGCAGGTTTAGCCGACTTCGTTGCTGTTGTTCCTATTTCCGCGAAGACTGGGAATAATACGGATGAACTACTGAAAGTCATCTTTGAGCACCTGGAGCAGGGGCCACTTTATTATCCTGAGGATGAGGTGACAGACCAGCCTGAACGCTTTATTATGGCAGAGCTGGTTCGGGAGAAGGTACTTGCTTTAACCCGGGACGAGGTGCCTCACTCAATCGCCGTCGTGGTCGAGGAAGTCCAGGAGAAACAGACTTTAGTTAAGGTGCGCGCTTTGATTATGGTGGAAAGGGATTCCCAAAAAGGGATCATTATCGGGGGAGGCGGCAAACTGCTGAAAGAGATCGGTCGTCTGGCCCGCGAAGATATCGAGAAACTCCTAGGGAGCAAGGTTTTCCTGGAACTGTGGGTTAAAGTGAAAAAAGACTGGCGCAATCGGCAGCAATCGCTGCGGGAACTGGGGTATGACCGTAGGGAGACATAGAGGTATCAAAGAAAGAATCAATTATGAAAGAAAAAATCGTTTGTAAGGAAGTGGGATAAATGAATTTAGCAGGTATGATCGACCATACTTTACTTAAGGCGGAAGCCTCCGAGAAAGACATAGTCACGCTTTGTCATGAAGCGCAAAAATTCAAATTTGCCACAGTGTGCGTAAACCCCGCGTATGTTCGGACTGCTGCCAAACTCTTACATGGCACCGGTATCGGCGTGAGCGCGGTAATCGGTTTTCCGCTCGGGGCTACTCTTGCTGAAATAAAAGTTCAGGAAGTGTTTGCCGTCAAAGCTCTGGGGGCTAAAGAAGTTGACATGGTCATGAATATCGGCTGTATCAAGTCAGGAAACTGGGATGCGGCGGCGCGGGATGTTAGCCGGGTCGTAGAAGCTGCGCACAGCTGCGGTCTTGTCATTAAGGTAATTATCGAGACGGCGCTTCTCACAGATGAAGAGAAAAAGCAGGCTGCTGAAATTGTGCGGGACTCAGGCGCCGAGTTTATTAAGACTTCGACCGGATTTGCCGGTGGCGGGGCCACAGTGGAAGACGTGCAAAAGCTTAAGGCCTGGGTCGGAGAAGGAGTAAAAGTTAAAGCTGCGGGCGGGATCAGGACCCGGGAGCTTGCTCTCCAGCTTGTGGAAGCAGGAGCTGAACGGTTAGGTACAAGCGCATCTATTGCTATCATTGAATCGTAAAAATTACTTTTTACGATTCAGGTAGTCAGAATTCAGTAGTCAGTACTCAGAATTTCGTGCCGCTAAACGGCAACCACTGATGAATGAAAACATGCTGTAGTAATCTACAACCTTCTGACTCCTGACTCCTGACTCCTGAGTACTCTACAATTTATTTCCCTATAACTATCGGTACATGCATAGCGGGATGCGGGAGGACGAAAAATAGAGAGAGGGTGGCAGCGAGTGGCTCTTTATCATGCTGACGCTTTGGTTATCCGCAGCCGTGAATACGGTGAGTCTGACCGCTTGCTCACGCTCTTTGCCCGCGAGTCCGGCAAGCTCCACGCTGTGGCCAAAGGGGTACGTAAGCCGACCAGCCGCCAGCGCGCAGGAGCACAATTGTTCACCTATGCCGACTTTCTCTTGCACAAGGGGCGCACGCTGGACACTGTCACCCAGTCGAGCCCCAAGGAGAGCTTTCCGCACCTGTGGAATGACTTGGACAGGACGTTGGCCGCAACAGCGATCGCTGAACTCTTGGATGTGGCTACAGTCAGGGAAGAGCCACAGCCACAATTGTTCACCTTGGCTTTGACTTGTTTCTTTCTTTTAGCAGAGGTTAACCCCTTTCTTGTGCAAAGTATTTTCTCCTTGCGCCTGCTTGGGATTCTCGGATATTCCCCGCGTCTGGGGGAATGTGCGGAATGTGGAGCTGTAATTAAAGGGGATAAAGCCCTTTTCAGCCCCACAGCAGGCGGCACTGTTTGTAGTGAGTGTCGCGGGCTTTTCAACGGAAAACCACTAAGCTTGGGGACAGTAGCTTTTATGCGCCAGCTAGAGCACACGGAGTGGCAAAAAGTTAAACGCTTGCGCTGGTCGGCCTGGATGGAGCAGGAAATGCGAGAAGCACTACAGCAATACTGTGAGGAGAAATTCGAGAAAAGTCTACGTTCGTGGCGGATGGGGAAAGAAATAGGCGGAGAAAGCTCCAACAATCAACGGGAAGGGTGAAGTGCAGATGAATGAAGAAATGTGGAGTGAACTTGAAAAAATCGATATTCTCCGTGAGCGCATGGGGGTAGGCTATGATGAAGCCGACAGAGCCCTTAAAGCCGCCGGGGGGGATGTTATTAAGGCGTTGGCTGGTCTCGAACACGAGCAGCAATCCGCGACCGGAGGATGGAAAAATCGTGGCCGGGAAGTCTGGGGAGATTTGAAAGACAAAATAGAAGTTCTGAATCAGACTAAGGTGAATCTTAAACGCCGGGACAAGACCTTATTAAGTGTTTCTGCCCCTTTGGGAGCGGCTTTAGCCTATACTTTCTGGCGGCGGCCAGGGCTCAGGCTATTGGGTCTGCTCGGTGCGGCCGGAGCAGCGCTTGCCCATTATGAATTAGAAGTGGACAAGACCCCGGTAGCGGAGCCAGGAGAAGTTACGGATACTGTGATTATCTTCGAAGACAGAGACGACCCTGATCCTGAGCAAATCGGGATTTAATCCTTTAATAATAAGAAACCTTGATTCGAGTATTACTCAATCAAGGTTTCTTTCTACAACCTCATCATTGAAGGTCGCATTTTTCAACGACATATCGCAAGCTTACATATACGGAAGAATCGTTATAATGAGTTTTTTGACCAAATCCAATTCTTTCGGCGAGCACTTGTTAATTAATTCGTATACATCCATTCTTGTTTCTTGGTAGCTGTCAAAGGCATGAGTGGCAGCAGAGGACTCAGTGAGATCGGTGATATTGGATGCGTAAGGATTAAGGGTATCATTCAGATAATACGGACTGTCATGATTTTTCCCAAAAACAAGGTAATCTAAAGATAGGTGTAAGCAATGGGTGACTTTAACCAAAACGGGGAGGCTCATTTGCCGCTCTCCTCGTTCGAGCTGTCCGACATAGTAATCCGAAAGCCCTATCATTTCTGCAAACTCTTCCCGCGAAAGTTTAAGTTTATCTCTTTCTTGTCGTATTCTTTGCCCGACAGTCTTATTATCTATTCCGGTATTTTTTTCCACTTCATCACCCCTTACTGAGATACTTTAGCTGACTTCATAGGGCATCTGAAGTTGCAATATGCATATATTTATTATTTGCAACCAGCAAATGTTTGTTGTAAAATAATACCTGTAGTTATCTTATGAGTGCGCGCGGAGTGAAACAGATGAATTCAACAGACAAGATGGAAATTGCCAGAGCTATTCTTAATAATGCAGGGAATATGAACGTAAGTAAAGAAATGCTCCTTAAGATAAGCCAAAAAATGGATGAATACATTGTTGAATATTACCGCAAGAGTGGAGGACAAGAGGGTGCTTTCAATAACGGAGAAAATGCATAAACATGCCCTTGACACTTTCTTGTCTGGTGGGTTATCATACAAAACTATTCGAACTGAAGTTCGATGGATTGACAGAAGTCGCTCTTTCGCTTATAATACTTACAAAAATATCCTATTGTGCGATGATGAGAATAAGCTTGCCCAAACTTCCCTTAGCGAGTCCGGAATGGTGGAAGCCGGACGGAAGCAGCAAGTATGGGGCCTCGGAGCACTGTTTAATTAAGGTGGATCCAAAAGGATCAAGCAGGGTGGAACCGCGGGAATAACTCTCGTCCCTGCAGCGGAAGCTGCGGGGGTGAGAGTTTTTTAGTTCCACCATAACCATAACCACGACCATCTACCACCGAACCACGAACCACGAACCACGAACCACGAATATCGAATATCGAATATCGAAAAAGGAGGCAGGATATGAAATTTCAGGATATGATCTTATTTCTCAATCAATTTTGGGGAGAACAAGGGTGTATTATCACCCAGCCTTATGATGTGGAAAAAGGAGCAGGCACCATGAACCCGGCGACTTTTCTGAGGGCTCTGGGGCCGGAACCGTGGAATGTTGCCTACGTGGAACCCTCACGGCGTCCGACGGACGGGCGCTATGGGGAAAACCCCAATCGTCTGCAGCATTATTTCCAGTACCAAGTGATTCTCAAGCCTTCCCCGGCCAATGTGCAGGAGCTTTACCTGCAAAGCTTGGAGCGCCTCGGGATTAATCCCAAAGAGCATGACATTCGTTTTGTCGAAGACAACTGGGAATCCCCGACCCTGGGCGCGTGGGGTCTGGGCTGGGAAGTTTGGCTTGACGGCATGGAAGTGACCCAGTTCACTTATTTTCAGCAATGCGGTGGGATTGACTGCCAGCCGGTAAGTGCGGAAATAACTTATGGACTCGAAAGACTCGCCATGTTTATTCAGAACAAGGACAGCGTCTATGATATCGAGTGGGTAGGAGATATTACTTACGGGGATATTTACCTGCAAAATGAAATCGACTACTCCCACTATAATTTCGAGGCTGCTGACATCGAAGCGCTCCAGACCTGGTTCGAGATGTACGAGCGCGAAGCGAAGCGCACAGTGGAAAAGGGCTTAGTTGTACCCGCCTATGATTATGTCTTAAAGTGTTCCCACACCTTTAACCTGCTGGAAGCAAGAGGGGCGATCAGCGTGACTGAACGCACTTCCTATATCGCTCGGGTTAGGGCTTTGGCCCGTCTCTGTGCCCAAGCATATGTCGAGCAGCGGGAAAAACTCGGTTTCCCCTTGCTCAAGGGTAAAAGTGCGAAGGAGGTGGGTTGAGATGGGTAAGGACTTTCTTTTGGAAATCGGAATGGAAGAAATTCCGGCCAAGTTCATTCCGGGGGCTGTGGCTCAACTGGAAGAACAGACGCGCAGAAAGCTGGAAGAAATGCGTCTGGGTTTTAGTGGAGTGGAAATTTACGCGACCCCAAGGCGCTTGGCAGTGCTCATACAAGAATTAGCCTCCAGGCAAACAGACCTTAACACGGAAGTGAAAGGTCCTGCAGTGAAGGCTGCTTATTCTGCCGACGGGAAGCCGACCAAAGCGGCCGAAGGCTTTGCCCGTTCCCAAGGGGTGAAGGTGGAGGCTCTTTTTAGGCAGGAAGTAAACGGAGTTCCTTATATCTTTGCCAAGAAATCTGAGAGCGGCCAAGAGAGCAAATCTTTGCTCCCGGGATTGTGCCGTGACTTGATCACTTCTCTTCATTTTCCGAAACCGATGCGCTGGGGCGATCTGGATTTTCGCTTTGCCCGCCCAATTCGCTGGTTGGTGGCCCTGTATGGCGAGGATGTGGTGGAATTCGAGTTTGTAGAACTTAAAGCGGGACGGGTCTCTCAGGGGCACCGTACCCTGGCTGAGGAAGCTGTTGTGTTAGAAAACCCGGCTGAGTATAAGGATAAATTGCGGCAGGCGTATGTTATAGCAGACCCTGAAGAGAGAAAGAGTAACGTCTGGCATCAGATTCAGGCTCTGGCTGAGAAAGCAGGGGGAGTTGTGCCAGAGGATGAGGAACTTCTAGGGGAGGTCACTCATTTAGTGGAATATCCGACGGCCTTGCTCGGAGAAGTTCCGGCGCGTTACATGGAATTGCCGCAAGCGGTAATTACCACCCCGATGCGCGAACACCAGCGCTATTTCCCGGTGCGTTCCCGGGAAGGGAAGCTCCTTCCGTACTTTATAACCGTGCGCAACGGGAATGATACTGCCTTAGAGAAAGTGAAAGCTGGGAATGAGAAAGTCTTAAAAGCCCGCCTCGAAGATGCTGCTTTTTATTACCGTGAAGACTCAAAAGTCCCGTTCGCAGACTTTGTGCAGAAGCTGGAGAAAATCGTTTATCATGAAAAACTGGGCACGGTCAGAGCCCGGGTTGAGCGCCTGCGCTCCCTCTCCGGGTTTATCGCCAGGAGCTTGGGTTTGGGCACGGAAAAACAGGAGCTGATTGACCGCACTGCTTTCCTGGCCAAGGCCGATCTGGCTACACTCATGGTCTACGATTTTCCGGAACTGCAAGGGATTATGGGAGCGGAATACGCCCAGGCCAGCAAGGAAAGCCTGGAAGTGTGCCAAGGGATCGTGGAGCATTACCAGCCCCGTTTCGCTGGGGATGCCCTGCCAGAGTCACTCCCAGGCCGGATTGTGAGTCTGGCGGATAAACTGGATGCCATTATCGGCGCTTTCGGGATCGGAATCCAGCCTACCGGTTCGCAGGATCCCTATGCTTTAAGGCGTCAGGCCCAGGGGATAGTCGGCATTCTGCTTAAGGCAGAGTGGGATCTCTCCCTTGAAGACTTAATAAGCGAGGCTCACCGCCACTTAGCTGCTCAGGGTATTGCCCTTCTGTCCCTCAACGAGATTTTGCCTGCCCTCCAGGACTTTTTCCAGCAGCGCCTGCGTTTTGCCCTTCAGGATCAGGGTCTGCGCTATGATACGGTTGACGCTGCTTTGGCCCAGGGAAGTGACAAGCTCTACCGCAGTGCCCAGAAAGCCCTGGTTTTGCACGCCAAGAGGGAAGATCCTGCTTTGGCGGAGTACGTCCAAGCTTATGTGCGCTGCTATAATCTTAGCAAAAAAGCAGAGCTTAAAGCCTTTGATGAGAGGGCGCTGCAGGACCCGGCCGAACTCAAGCTGGCGGAAGAGATGCTGCTGCGCCGGGAGCGCTTTGACAATTTGCTTGACGCCCGTGAATATGAACAAGCGTATAAAGTGGCCGCTGAGCTGGTCCCTCTGATCGAGGCCCTTTTCCAGGCAGTGATGATTATGGTGGAAGATGAGAAACTAAGAGAAGCGCGTTTGGCTCTGCTCGGGCGGTGTGTGGAAATGCTAGGCTGCCTGGGGGATCTTAGTTTGCTTAGCGTATAGGGCACGATAAGTACTCAGGATTCAGGAGACAGGAGCCAGGAGTCAGTACTCAGGAGACAGGATCTCGTGGTATTCTGACTACTACCCCGAAAAAACAGGCAAGGGGCAATTACTTAGCGAACCGTCCGAGCAGAAGAGCGTTGAGAGCGCAGTTGATTCAGCGTTAAGCAGCGCCACTGGTTAACTACAGGTATTACCCTGAGGTTTGGCGCTGTAGCTGAATCAACAAGCGAACAGCTCTGGCGCGTGGTGCGAGACAGTCCAGTGAACTGTCTCGGGCAAGGTAGCTCGCCGGAAGGTTATCAGGATAGCGAGGAGAACTGCCATGATTTTAGTATTCGATGTCGGCAATACCAACATTGTCTTAGGCGTGTACGAGGGAGGCCTGTT